>CAZVOT010000005.1:6377-25848 GCA_964628775.1 Candidatus Woesearchaeota archaeon | reverse complement strand
TCCAGTTGAGAAACTTCTCCTTTTAAAGAATGTTGAAATTCTAAAAGGCACAGAAAAAGATGTAGATAAGGATATATTAAAAAGAGAAAATTATTTTACAGCAACAAACGATAAATTGCTGAAAAAAGGGCTAAAAGAACAAGGAAAGAGGGTTATTTTTTTAAGACAAAGAAAATTTCTGCAGATTATTTAACTCTTAGTAAGTTTTATAAATATACATTATTTTCAGCTCTTAGTATGTATTACAAAGTTTTGTTAAATGAAAGGATTAGAGTAGAACCTAAATTATTCAAGGAAAAAGTTGAAGAAACAATAACTTCAGCCATTCTAGAACAATATGAGGGGCTCCTAACAGAAAATCAAGGTATCCTGGTCTCATTTATCTCAATTCAATCAGTTGGAGAGGGACTCATAATTCCAGGCGACGGTGCTGTTCACTATGATACTAATTTCCAAATGCTTTGCTGGAAACCTAATGTTCAGGAGATAATAGAAGGAAAAATAGGAGAAATAACAGAATTCGGAGCATTTGTAAAAATGGGCCCAATAGACGGCTTAGTTCATTTATCCCAAGTAATGGATGATTTTGTAAGTTTTTCAAAAGCAGGCGGACTTCTTGGAAGAGATTCAAAAAGAAGCTTGAAATCAGGTGATAATGTTCTTGCAAGAATAATTGCAACATCAATGAAAAACTTGTCAACAGCAAAAATAGGACTTACAATGAGGCAGGATGGACTTGGAAGATCAGAATGGTATGAAGAGAAAAAAGTAATAACTCCCTCAAAGAAAAAAACAGATAAAAAAGAATCAAAAAAACCAAAAGGTGGAAAGAAATGACTAAAGCCTGCAAGAAATGCAGAAGATTATTTGAAGAAGAAAACTGTCCAATCTGCAAGGAAAGTGAATCTTCAAAAACATGGAAAGGTTTAATAATTGTATTTGATCCAAATTCAGAAATAGCAAAAAACATAGGAGCAAATTCTCCGGGTTCTTTTGCAGTTAAGGTGAAATAAAAAATGCAGATAAAATTAATTGAAAAAAAAGAACAGCCATTATTAAAAAGAAAAATAATGAAATTTAAAGTTGAATTTGACAGCAAGAAATCAACACCAAAAAGAGAAGAACTTAGAAAATTAATTGCAGATGAATTCAAGTTAAACCCGGAAACTTTCATAATAAAAAAAGCAGGACAAGTCTTTGGAAAAACTGAATTAAATCTAATAGTCAATGTTTATGAATCAAAAGAACTGTTAGAAAAAACAGAATCATATTATCTTTTTGTAAGAGATAAATTAAAACCAAAAAAAGAAAAAAAGAAAAAGAAAAAATTCAGAACAAAAACAAAATCAGGAAAAGTTAAAAAGAAGTGATTAAACAATGGGTAAAAAAACAAAGAAATCCAAGACAAAAGGCAAGAAAAAGCCGACTCAACGCCCTCTTTCCAAAAAATATGAAAAATATATTATTGAAGGAAATTCAGTAAAAACAAAGAATCCTTTCTGTCCAAAGTGCGGGCCGGGTGTTTTCATGGCAAACCACAAGAATAGGCTTCACTGCGGAAAATGCGGATATTCAGAATTTACATCAACAAAATCAAAGTAAAAATATTTTCTCTATTTTCTTAATTCAAACAAATACAAAATAATTTAATTCTTGTTTTTCTAAATTAAATAAATGATATCTCTTGGAATAGAAAGTACAGCACATACATTTGGAATTTCTCTGGTTGATTTTGAAAAAAAGAAAATTCTTACAAATGAAAAAGTAGTTTTCAGTCCGCCAGAAGGAAAAGGAATGCTTCCAAGAGAATGCGCAGATTTCCACGCAAAAAATGCACCTGAACTTCTTCGAGGAATTAATTTTGATAATGTAGATATAATCTCTTACTCGCAGGGCCCAGGCATAGGACAGATGCTTTCAGTAGGAAGTTTTCTAGCAAGATACCTATCTCTTAAATATAACAAACCCCTAGTAGGAGTCAATCACTGCACAGCACACTTAGAAATTTCAAATATGTTAAACAACACAAAAAACCCAGTAATGCTTTATGTTTCAGGAGGAAATACCCAAGTAATTGCCTTTCACAATAAAAAATACAGAATCTTCGGCGAAACATTAGACATTGCTCTTGGAAATTTATTTGATACATTTGGAAGAAAAGCAGGAATTAATTTCCCATCAGGACAGGAAATAGAAAAATTAGCCAAAAAAGGAAAATACATAGAACTTCCCTACACAGTAAAAGGAATGGATGTTTCTTTTTCAGGAATACTAACAAGTGCAGTAAACAAACTAAAACAAGGTGCAAAATTAGAAGATATCTGCTATTCTCTCCAAGAAACTTGCTTTTCAATGATGGTGGAAGTATCCGAGCGGGCTATGTCTCACTGCAGAATAAATGAACTCATTGTAGCAGGCGGAGTAGCAGCAAATAAAAGACTTCAGGAAATGTGTAAAGTTATGTGCAAAGAAAGAAATGCAGAATTTTATTCAATTCCAATTGAATATGCAGGAGATAATCCAGCAATGATTGCCTGGCTTGGAGCCCTAGAGTATAATTCCGGTGTAAAAACAAAAGTAAGCGAGCCTTCAAATCAAAATTGGAGAACAGACCAGGTAGAAGTAATCTGGAAATAATAAAGCAAAATCTTTATATTCTTTTGATAAATACTAAAAAACATGGCAGATAAATCAGCATTTATTTTTTCACCAGCAGGGTATAAACTTCCACCAGCAGATACAGAAGGAGGAGTAGAATACAGTTTAGCAAAAATAGCAGAAATAAATCAAAGAGTTTTATTTCCTCTTATAGAAGATAAATCTTTAAAATCAGTTATTGATAAATTAAAAAAAGATAAAACTTACAATAATCCCTTTGATTCAGTCGATAATTTATTAGATTTAATAAAAAGATTAAGTTTAGTGTTATTTAACGAATCTCACTTTCCAAGTTTGAAAGTATCATTTGGAGCAGATAGACTTTTTGTTCCAAGAACAAGAACAGGAAGAATAGCAGGACTTCCACAATTAAATTTATTTGATAGAATGAAAATATTTAAAGGAGAATCTAAAAACTGGAGCCAATCAAAAAAAGATTTAGAAGGCACAGTTCTCTTTTTAAAACATTTAATTTTATTAAAACAAGATAGAGCACCAAAAGATGTTTCAGACGCGTTCAGTAATTTAGATAAAAGCAAAAAAATTATTCAAGATATTCTAAAAAAATTAAGTGAAAAAGATGCAGAAATAATGGAAAAAGAAATTGGACATCTAAATACAACTTTCTCAAAATATAAAAGACTTTTAAAAGAAACAGCAGTTGAACAGACTTCAGAAGCCCTTAAATTAAAATTCACAAGAAGAATAACTAAAGGTTATTTTGGAGAAAGTATCAAAGATTTGAATCAAATGGTTGCAGAAACATTAAACAAATTCTGCCAATATTACACACTTTACTTAAAAACAAGCGATGAAAAAGCGATTAATATGGCAGGACAGTTATTTAGTTGGATGAATTTAATGGAAAATAAAAAATATGATGAGGATTTAATAATAAATATGCTTGAAGAAATGTCTTTTGGAGACAAAAAAGGAAATCTCTTTGAGCAGAAGGATTTAAATCCATTTGTATCTAAAACAGGAAACTTAAAAGAAGATATAGACATATTCAAAAGAGGATTAAAAGCACTTTACTCATTAAACAGAATATCCGAAGCAATAGCACAGAACTTTGCAAGTGTAACTCAGATTGCAGAAGGACTTGGACGTGAAAAAACATTCTTTGATATAACAGCAAAAATAACAGGTTATGAAAGAGGTTTAATGACAAAAGGAATCTGGAGAGATTTAAGACAAGATTTAGAAACATTTTTCTTTTTAATGACAGATTTATCAAGAAAACTCACAGAAATAAAACAAAAAGGAATCCAATCAAACGACAAAAAATCACAGCTTTACAAATTATACAGCGAACTCCCGGATTTTAATAAATATAAAAAACTTCCTCTTGCAAAATCAAAGGATGTAATTGAAGATATAGATACAGCTCAGGATTTGTTTGTTATATTACTTAAGTAAAAATCTAATTTCTTATTTCTTTTATTTTTCCATTTTTTACATCAATAATTTTAGAAGGCTTATTTAAAGGAAGTGTTCCAGCATCAAGAATATAATCAACTTTTTTCTTCAGTTCCTCAGGCATAGAAGAAACAGAATAATTAGAAGGCTCCCCAGACAAATTAGCACTGGTAGCAACAACAGGAAATTCGCAGATAGAAACAATTTCATTCGCAGTTTTATTAGAAGAAATCCTGACTCCAATCCTGTCTTTTGCCAAAATATCAGGAATTATTTTTTTCTTTTTCTGTATAATAGTGAGAGCACAAGGCCAATTTTCAAGAGCAATCTTTTCTGCTTCCTTAGTTACATATGCAATTTTTTTCCACATAGAAATTGAAGAAACTAAAACAAGCATAGGTTTTGACTCATCTCTTTTTTTTATTGAGTAAATTCTTCTAACTGCATCAGAATCAAAAGCATTACATCCTATCCCATAGCAAGTTTCAGTTGGAAATATTGCTATCCTGCCTTCTTTCAATATTTTGCATATTTCTTTTATTTCTTCTCGCAAATCCAATCACCATCCCTGCCAAAAACCCAAAAAAATGGGCGCTGTGAGCAATATTATCCTCTGCAAAAAAACTTAATAAAAGTTCTCCACAAGCCATAACAGGCCCTGCAAACCATATTTTAGATAACACCCCTATTCCAAATAAAGGTAAAATTACTTTTTGATTTGGAAACAAAACCATAGCACATCCAATCAGTCCAAAAATCCCACCAGATAACCCTATTGAATAATCATTTGAAAAAAGTGAAAAACCTAAGTTTCCAAAAAGAATTCCAAAAAAAATCACAAAAAGAAAAAATTTTGAATTTTCTTTTACCTCAATTATACTCCCAAAAATAAACAAATTAAGCATATTATATCCCAAATGAACTATGGAAGAATGAAAAAACGCATTTGTAAAAATAGTATACCACTCTGCTTTTTTTGAAAATGCAAAGTATATAATAATTCCAGGAAAAAAACTGCTTATCATGAAAAAAACAGCACAAATTAAAATTATTAGCAAAGTCATCTTTCCAAAATTAAATTCAATTACTTTTTTCTCTTCCACAATTCTTTTAATTTGTTCTATCTTTATCTCTTTTATGGATATTATCTATCAGGGAGCAGAAGCAGTATTATACAAAGATAAAGATACAGCATTAAAAAAAAGAATATCTAAATCTTACAGAATAAAAGAAATAGACAAAAAAATAATCTCACACAGAACAAAAATAGAATCAAATATTCTAAAGAAATTAAAAAAAGAGAATATTCCAGTTCCAGAAGTATTCTCAGTATCTAACAGCACAATTAAAATGCAGTTCATAGAAGGAAAAACAATAAGAGAAAGATTAAACAAATCAAATTACAAAGAAATCTCAAAAAAAATAGGAAAAACTCTCTCAGAAATACATAATCTCAATATTGTCCACGGAGACCCAACAACAAGCAATATGATTCTAAATAAAGATAAAATCTATTTTATTGACTTTGGACTTGCAGACACATCAAAAAAAATAGAAAACAAAGCAGTTGACTTGAAGCTCTTAAAAGAAGCACTAAACAGCTCTCATTCTGAAATAGCAGAATTATGTTTTAAAGAATGTATAGAAGAATACAAAAAAAATATCAACTCCCCAAAACA
Organism: Candidatus Woesearchaeota archaeon; assembly: GCA_964628775.1. Lineage (GTDB taxonomy): Archaea > Nanobdellota > Nanobdellia > CAZVOT01 > CAZVOT01 > CAZVOT01. Next base: position 20,092 of record CAZVOT010000005.1, on the reverse strand, counting down.
AATTCTCTCCCGCCTTGAAAAAATGGAAAAAAGAGGAAGATACAAATAAAATCCTATCAATACAAAACCTTTAAAAACTATTTTCTTTTTAATAATCTAAAACAGACAGGATTGGTAAAAAATTTACGAGTCCTGCTCAAAGAGGTGAAAATATAAAATGGCAAGAATGCATTCAGGAAAAAGAGGACAGAGTTCTTCTACAAAACCATTAAGAAAAGATTCTCCAAACTGGGTAAGATACAAAAAAGAGGAATTAACTCAATTAATTGTTAAACTAGCAAAAGATGGTAATGCCCCTGCAAAAACAGGACTTATCTTGAGAGACCAGTACGGCGTCCCAGATGTAAAAAAAATAACAGGACAGTCCTTAAATGTAATAATAGAAAAAAATGGGATCAAAACCGAACTTCCATATGATATGCTTGATTTATTAAAAAGAGCAGCAAAAGTCCACACTCACATGGGAAACAACAAGCACGATGTTCATTCCAAAAGAGGACTTAAAGGGATAGAATCAAAAATATTAAGGCTTGCTAAATACTACAAAGCAAAAGGAAGAATACCAAAAGACTGGAGATTTGATGTAGAAAGAGCAAAATTACTAGTACATTAAGCTTATTAATTTTTTATTTATTTTGAATTAAAATGGAAGATATAACACAAAATCAATGTAGTGCAGTTAATGAACAATCGTGCAGTGCATCAAATTTAAAATTAAAATTTGAAGAATTCCTAAAAGAAAAATCTTTAATTTTTAAGGAATGGCTAAAAGGAGATTCTCCAGTAAGAATAATCTCTCACTTTGATGCAGATGGCATCTGTTCAGCAGAGATTATAACAAAATCTCTTGAAAAATTAAATAAATTCTTCCATCTCTCAATTACCAATCAGTTGAAAGATGAAACATTTGATAAACTAAAAAAAGAAGATTATTCAATAATTATTTTTTCAGATTTAGGTTCTGGACAGATAGAACAAATAAAAAAACTAAATGGAAATTCAAAAATCCTGATAATTGACCATCACACTCCAAGCGAGGAACAAACACCAGATAACATTCTCCACATAAATCCTTTCTTGCTTGGAATAAACGGCGATGAATCTGCATCCTGTTCATCTGTGGTTTATAAATTCATGAGTAATCTAACAGAAATTCCAGAGTTAGAACATTTAGCCCTTATAGGTGCAATAGGTGATAATCAGGAAAAAGACACTTTTACTTCAATAAATCAGGATATACTAACCGAACTTCTTCTATCAAAAAAAATTATAGTTAAAAAAGATATAAAATTATTCGGAAAAAATATTCTCCCTTCTTATACATCCCTAAAATATTCAACAAATCCATATATCCCCTCAATAACAGGAAATGAATCTTCTTCAATCCAGCTTTTATCAGACTTAGGAATTTCAATAATGACAAGTAACGGAGAAGTCAAGAAATTATCTAATCTTTCTGATGAAGAAAAAGAAAAACTTACAACAGCTATACTAATAAAAAGACAGGATTTTTCAGAAGACCCAATGGATATCTTCGGGAATGTTTATCTTTTAGATGAGGGAGAACAGATTTCTCTTTCAGAAAGAGCATTCTTGATAAATGTATGTTCAAGAATGGGGCATATAAAAGAAGCATTTGAAATATGTGAAAGTAAAGCGCCTAACTTAATAAAAGTCCAGAATTTGATAGATATCTATAATTCAAAAATAATGCAGGCAATAAGATTGATAGAAGAAGGAAAAATAACAAAGTTTACTAAGAATTCAATGTATGTTCTAGCAAAAAATCAAATCTCAGATAAGTTAATTGGAGAGCTTGTAAATATCCTCTCAATGTCAGAAACAATTTCTCTTGAAAAAGAAATAATCATAGGTTTTGCAGATGTAAACGAATCAGAAGTTAAAATTTCAGTTAAAAAAAGCCAAAAATTAAAAAAAATAAATTTAAAAAAATTACTCCCTTTGATAGCAAAGGAACTTGGCGGAAAAAGCGGAGGACATGATTTAATGTCAGGCGCTTTCATTCCAGCAGGCAAAGAAGAAGAATTTATAAATCGCTTCGAACAATTAATTAGTGAATAAAATGGTAAAATTAACATCAAAAAAACCCAAAAAATGGTTTACAATAACAGCACCTGACATGTTTCAGGGAAAAGAACTGGGAAAAACAGTAGCAAAAGAACCTAATCAAATTATTGGCAGAGTTATTAAATTAAATCTTTTTAACCTGACAGGAGACATAAAAAAACAAAGTATAATCATGACTTTTAAAATAAAAAAGTTGGACAACACTATTGCCCTGACAGAAACAATCGGATGTTCTCTTTCAAGAATGAATGTAGATAGAATGTTAAAAAGAAATCATACAGTAATTCACTCTGTTTTTGACTCAAAAACAAAAGACGGCAAAAATGTAAGAATAAAAGCATTCTGCTTGTCATCAATAAATTCAAAAGAAAGCCAGAGAAAAGCAGTAAAAAAAGAAATAGATGCTTATCTTGACTCAGAAATAAAAGCAAATACCTTTGATGAATTCTTAAATCAGATGTTAATTAGAAGAATCCAAAAAAGAGCATCAGCTAATGCAAAGAAAATAATTCCATTAAAGAATCTGACAATAAGAGATATAAGGATAAAATCCAAATAAAATTTTTTTTCTAAATTAATAAAAAAAATTTTTTAAAATTCAATTAGTTAACAATAAAGCAGATATTCCCTAAAAATCAATTTTAGGTTCTTTTGGCTCAAGCTTTCTCCATTTGTAATCTTTTTTAGCAACAAGAGCAACTCTTGAATTTTCCTTTTCATCAATTACTTTCCAGGAAAGAGTATCAGCAATCTTTTTTGCAAATTCTCTTATCTCTTCAGGACTTGCCATATCTTTTATACCAATTCCTCTGTCTCTGGAAAATCCAACTGCCATAGCACTTTTAGCTTCAATAAAATCAAAATTCTCTCCAATTAATTTTGCATACGCTTCAGGACTGGTAAAATTAAATCCTTTGAGCAATGTCAGCCTTGCAACTTTTCTTGTATTCAAAGAAGGCATTAATTTTATTGTTTTTTCTATTCTCTTCCAGCCATTTTTTATAGAAGGACGGCATGTTTTTTTGTAAGTTAGTTCATCAGGAGCAGGAATCGTAACATAAAGCTGTGTAGGGAGAGTTATTCTTTCAAGAACCTTTGGATTTGTTCCGTTTGAAACCAAAAATGAACTCATATTCATCTTTTTTGTTTCTTCAATGAATTCAGACAAATAAGGATACATAGTGGGCTCCCCAGCAAGAGAAATTGCAACTTGATTGGGATTTCTAGCTTCCATATAAATTTTTTTAGAAACTTTTTCATTACCTCCAAATCCCTCAATTAATTTTCTCTGCATTAAAATAGCATCAATTAAAAGCTGTTTAGGAGAATCTCCAGATTTCATTGTTCTTTTAGTGTCCTGTAGATTTCTCCAGCAGAAAATGCAGTTATGATTGCAGTACTGCAAATCAGGAGTCATCTGTAAACATCTATGGCATTGTATGCCGTAGAATTTTTGTTTATAGCAGAAATCAATATTTTTTATTGCTCTCTTTGTCCATTCACATATTTTAACAGCAGAGTACTTTCCAACTAAGCCATAACCAGCTTTCTTGTATAATTCTTCGTAATTCCTTTTCATGCTGTTAATTATAATATAAACTAATTTTAATTATTTTGTTTCATACTTTTTGAGGATTTTAACTAACTCTTCAAATATTCCTTTGCATCTTTTTTCAATATTCTCTCTTTTTGATTCAAAACATATATTATATATTTCACTCCTAATTTGAATTGGAACTTCAAATAAATATTCGCTTTCGCTGGTTGAAAAACAGTTTTCAAGAAATATTCTTTTAACATCTCCGCTGCCGCTGTATAAAATTTTGTTATTAGAAAGCATATCTTCAATATCAAAGCAGAACTCTTCTAAATGTTCGCTTTTATTCATTTTAAAATACAGCCAGTGGTACTTAAAAAATAAATGTTCACTTAATATCTTGAAATCGTTCTCAAAGGAGTGTATATAAATTCCAAATTCCTCGCTCAAACCTTTGTTTCTCCCATTGATTATATCCTCCATGTTAAAATAGTAGCATGCAATTCTTTTGAAAAATAAAGAGGAATTAGTTTTACATCAGAGATAAAATCAATTTTTTTCATTGAATCTTCAATTTGTTTTATTTCTTCGTTGCTCATCCTTAGATTCAGACAAAAAATTTATAAATACTATTAAGTAAGCAGGATATTTTTTATTTAAAATAATAAATGCATCAGCCATGCTCTGCATTAAAAATTGTTCCAATTTTTAGGCGGTTAGAAAATCTCAAAAATAGATTTTCTACACCGTCAGCTGCATCAAGTATAAAAAAATAATAAATGCATCAGCCGGGGTTCGAACCCGGATCACCACCGTGGCAGGGTGATATCCTACCATTAGACTACTGATGCATAGGATAATGGATTATATCAAAAATGCAACTCTTAAAAATTTTTGTTTTGCTAGATTTTATCAATATAAATGTGAATAGCAGAGCCAAGAATTATCCAGAAAATAACAAAAAATATTATTGAAATATTAAAACCAAGAACAACACCAATTGGCAGAGTTATTGTAAGTAAAACAAAAGTTGTTGCAATAACATGCCATATAGTCCTATACTTAAACTGTGCAATTTTCTCTCCTTCAAAAGATTTAATTGCATTATTTACAATAATATCATCATTCTCAAATTTAGCCACAAGTAATTTTATTTTTTCAAGAGATTCTGTAGTAAGCTTAAATTCCATCTTTTTTATTCTTTCCCTGTAAAAACCCAAATTAAATGATATTATTGGGAACCTGTTCTTTCCGTCAAAATACTCAATCCCTATTTTCTCGCCTTTTTGAGAATCAGTAATGTATCTTATTCCAACATCAGAAAATTTATCCTCATCAAGTAAAATCAAAGTATTTGAAGGCTCTTTTTCAAATTGAGAAACAAAATCAACAACTTCATTATAAATTCTTGAATTATAACTTCTTTTTATATCCTCAACTACTTCTTTTTTTACATAATACATAAAAATAATACAATCCTCTCTTCTTTATTTCTTTTTTGTATTGGGAGCATCCTGCAATTTTAAACAATTTTTAAATATATCTCTTTTATATTTTATTATAATGGACAAAAAACAGCTTGAAATAATTCTGTCAAAATTAAAGGATTTTGAAAATAAACATCCATCCTTAGAACAGTATTCAACACCTTCAACATTAGCATCAGATGTATTATGGACAGCATATCTGGATGGAAATATAGAAGGAAAAATAGTTGCAGACCTTGGCTGTGGAAATGGTATTCTGGCAGTAGGAGCCTGTCTTCTTGGAGCAAAAAAAGTTTATGCAGTGGATACAGATAAAAATGCAGTAAACACAGCAGAGGAAAATGCAGAGAATCTAAAAGTAAAGATAGAGTTTGAAAATATAGATATTTTAGAATTTAATCATAAAGTGGATACAGTAATAATGAATCCCCCATTTGGCGTCCAAAAAGAACAAGCAGATAAAATATTTCTAGAAAAAGCAGTTTCCCTTGCAGATTTTATTTACTCTATCTATAAGAGAGACATTGCTTCTTTTCTCATCTCTTTTGCAAAAGATAAAGGCTTTTTTGCAAAATGCTTGGGTTATATGTCCTTCCCAGTTAAATCCCAGTTCTCCTTCCACAATAAAAAACTTTATAAGGTTGATGCAAGTTTTTGGCTTTTGATAAAAGATGAAAAAAGAAGAAACAGACAGTTTATTTGACTTTCAAATAGAATCGGAAAACGGCATCTCAGAAGATTTTGATGATGAAGATGATGAAAATGATGAAGAAGGACTATCCGCAATACGCTTCTGGTTTTCAGATAAATATAGGGATTTAATAATAGCAAGTTAAATTAGAAATATTTTAATTGAACATCTATTTCTATTTTTTTATGTATAGTTCAGGAGATACAGTTCTAATTACAAAAAACAACAGCCGGCAGTTAGAAGGCACAGTAATGCCAAGTACTATGTTAAACACTGAAAATATTCTCATTCTAAAATTGGAAAGCGGTTATAACATAGGTATAAAAAAATCAGAAATAAAAAAAATAGAAGTCAAAAAGAAAGGAAAAATAGAATATACTCCTTCAAATATTATTCTAAAAAAAGAGAAGAACAAGAAAAATGTTCATATAATCTCAACAGGAGGAACAATAGCATCAAGAATTGATTATAAAACAGGAGGGGTAATTCCTGCTTTTTCAGCAGGAGATATGGTTCAAAATATTCCAAGATTAAAGGACTTGGCAAATCTCACAACAAGCAAAACAGCAAATGTTTTCTCAGAAGATATGACGCCAATGCATTGGAAAGACTTGGCAAAAGAATGCGAGAAAGAACTCAATTCAGGAAAAGATGGTATAGTAATAATGCACGGAACAGATGTAATGCATTATTCAACAGCAATGATTTCATTTATGTTAAGGAATTTAAGCAAGCCCGTAGTTTTTGTAGGAGCTCAGAGAAGTACAGACAGAGGTTCGTCAGATAATGAAATGAACCTGCTCTCTGCAGTTAAAATAGCAGGCTATGCTTCAGTAGCAGACGTTGGAATTTGTATGCATAGCAGTATGGAAGATAATTCCTGTTATTTTCATCAGGGAACAAGAGTGAGAAAAATGCATTCTTCAAGAAGAGATACTTTCAGAAGCATAGGTGTAAAACCATACTTAATGACCTCTTACCCAGAATTAGAAATCTCCTATTTAAGAGAGGACAGAGCAGAGAGAAGCAGTACAAAAGTACTTGCAGACACAAAAATAAATCCAAAAGTAGGACTCATAAAAATTCACCCATACATAGAACCAAAATTAATTTCTTACGTTGGAAAAATATATGATGGAGTAATCTTGGAAGGAACAGGACTCGGACATGTGCCGACAGAAAAATGGGACACTTACTGCCGTCCAATTTTAAAAGAAATATCTAATCTTCACAATTCCGGAGTTTCAGTCTGCATGACAACTCAGACATTATATGGAAGAGTAAATCAAAATGTTTATTCATCAGGAAGAAAACTAAGTGAAGCAGGAGTAATTTACTTGGAGGATATGCTCCCAGAAACAGCATTTGTAAAATTAATGTGGGTTCTTGGACACACAAAAAATTATGAGAAAATAAGAAATATGATGAGAAGAAATTACTCTGGGGAAATAACTGAAAAATCAAGAATAGGGGGTTTCCTTGAATGAAAGTCGGACTTGAAATTCATGTTCAGTTGGATACTCACAAATTATTCTGCGAATGTCCAAGCACTTTAAGATTAGATGAATCAGACTTCAAAATAAAGAGAAAACTTCATGCAGTATCTGGAGAAATGGGAAAAGTTGACAACGCAGCAATAGCCGAAACAAAAAAAAATCTGTCTTTTGTATATCATGCTTATGATAACTCCACTTGTTTAGTTGAACTTGACTGTGAACCTCCTCATAAAATGAATGAATCAGCACTAAAAATAGCTCTTGAAACTTCTTTACTTCTAAATATGAAGCCAATTGATGAAATTCAAATTATGAGAAAAACAGTTGTTGACGGCAGTAATACATCAGGATTTCAAAGAACTGCATTAATTTCAGAAAATGGTTTTATAGAAACAGAAGAAGGAAAAGTTAGAATCTCCTCAATTGCAATAGAAGAAGATTCAGCAAGAAAAATAAAAGAAGAAAATGATGAAATTCATTATAATCTAGATAGATTAGGAATACCTTTAATAGAAATCAGGACAGAGCCGGACATAACTTCAGCAGAACAGGCAAAAAAAGCAGCAAAAAAAATAGGACTATTAACTAGAGCAACAGGAAAAATGAAGCGGGGTATAGGAACAATAAGGCAGGATGTCAATGTTTCAATCCCAGAAGGTAAAAGAGTTGAAATAAAAGGAGCTCAGGACTTAAAGTCAATGCCGTTATTAATTGAAAATGAAGTAAAAAGACAAGAAATCTTAGTTTCAATAAAAAAAGAACTGGAAAAAAGAAAATTCACAGGATTTAATCCTGAAATAATTGATGTAACACATATCTTTTCAAATACACAGTGCAATTTTCTAAAAGGAAAAACAATTCTTGGAATAAAAGTACCTCAATTTAACGGCATCTTCGGACTGAAAATAAATGAAAACAAAACCTTTGGCAAAGAGATTGCAGAATACACAAAATCAAAAGGACTTCTCCACTCCGACGAACTTCCAAAATATGGTATAGTTGAAGAAGAAAAGAAAAAAGTAATAGAAAAATTAGGCTGTTCTCAAATTGATGCTTTTGTTTTAATGGCAGTAAATGATTTTGAAGAAATGAAAAAAGTAATTGACAGGATAAACAAAAGTTTAGACGGTGTTCCAAAAGAAGTAAGAAAAGCAAATCTAGACAGCACAACAAGTTTTTTAAGAACAATGCCTGGTGAAGCCAGAATGTATCCAGAAACAGATGTTCCTCCTATTTTAGTTGAAGCAAAATTAATAAATGAAATAAAAAAATCTCTTCCAGAAAAGCCCGAAGAAAAATTAGAGAGATACATAAAATTAGGACTTAACAGCGAACTCGCCAGTCAGCTTGCAAATTCAGAAATATCCTTTGAATTTGACAAATTAAAATTAAAAAAAGAGAATTCGCCGTTGATAGCATCAATTCTTTTAGGTTATAAAAACGAACTCAAAAAAAGATACAACCTAAAAGAGGTGGCTGAAAGCATAGTTATTTCTGCAGTTAATCAATATATAAAAGGAAATATCTCAAAAGAAGCCATATACGAACTAATAGCAGAAGCAGTAAAAGAAAACAAGAAAATAGATAAAATAGCAGAAAAATATAAAAAAGTAGATATAAGCGAAGTAGAAAAGGAAATAATTAAAATTATAAAAAACAACAAAGACAAAAATTTTAAAGTTATTATGGGTATCTTAATGAAAAAATACAAAGGCAGAATAAACGGCAAAATATTATCAGATATGATAAAAAAACAAGGTAATTTCCAATGAAAGAAGACATAAAAAAAATTTCAGAATCCTCACACTTAATCCTGACAGAAGAACAGCTGGATAAATTTACAAATCAGATTTCTTCAATACTAGACAGCTTCAAAGAGTTGGATGAACTTGACACAAAAGAAATTGAACCCAGCTTTCATCCAACAATTAGAAAAAATATTTTTAGAGAAGATAAAGTAGAAAAAGGACTCTCAATAGAAGAGGCATTTGCCAACACAGAACATAAAGAAAATAATTTTTTCAAAGGGCCAAGAGCAGTGTAAAAAATGAACTCCATTGAATTTATAAAAAAAGTAAATGAAGGAGCTATAGATATAGTCAAACATACAGAAAGTGTTTTAGAATCCTGTAAAAATATAGATAAAAATTATGACTGCTTTATAACAATAGCAGAGAAATCAGCATTAGAACAAGCCAAAGAAATAAAAAAACGCCTGTCAAAAAAAGAAAAATTGCCTTTAGCAGGACTTCCTGTTTCAATAAAAGACTGCATCTCTACAAAAGGAATAAGAACAACAGCAGGTTCCAAGATTCTTGAAAATTATATTCCTCCCTATGATGCAGAAGTAATTCTAAAATTAAAAAAAGCAGGAGCAATAATAATCGGAAAAACAGCCCAAGATGAATTTGGATTTGGCACATTTTCAACCAACTGTGCATTCAAGATTCCAAAAAACCCGCTGGACAGAGACCACTCAGCAGGAGGTTCATCAGGCGGAGCGGGAGTTATTACAAAAAAAGCAGATTTCCCTCACATAGCAATTGCAGAAAGTACAGGAGGTTCAATTTCAGCCCCATCCAGTTTCTGCGGTGTCTTCGGACTTACTCCATCATATGGTTTAGTCTCAAGATATGGACTGATTAGTTATGCAGACTCCTTAGATAAAATAGGAGTAATGGCAAAATCAACAAAAGAAATAGAACTAATGCTGAATCAAATCTCAGGTTTTGACAAAAAAGATGCAACAAGCCTGCAGATAAAAAAGAAATTCAAAATCAAAAAAGAATTCAAAGGAATGAAAATAGGAATTCCAAAAGAATGTTTAAAAAATATTGATAAATCAGTGGAAAATTCTTTCTACTCTGCAGTAGAAAAACTAAAAAAACAGGACATTAAAGTAGAAGAAACATCTTTTCCTCTTTCAAAATATGTAGTTTCAGCTTATTATGTAATAGCAGTCTCAGAAGCCTCAACAAACTTGGCTCATCTATGCGGAATGCGCTACGGCTTGTCAGATAAATTAGAAGGAGGATTCAATGAATTTTTCTCAAAAGTAAGAACACAAGGATTTGGCGAAGAAGCAAAAAGAAGAATAATTTTAGGAACTTATGCAAGAATGGCAGGATATAGAGAACAGTATTATTTGAAAGCAATGAAAGTAAGAACTCTAATCATAAATGATTACTTAAAATTATTCAAAAAATATTCTGCATTAATAAGTCCTACAATGCCGGTGCTTTCTCCAAGATTTGAAGAAATAGAAAAATTAACTCCTCTGCAGAATTATCAGATGGACATTTTAACAGTAGGGCCCAACCTAGCAGGAATTCCAATGTTAAATGTCCCATTAGAGACAAAAACTCTCCCAGCAGGACTTCATATCTTAGGAAACTATCTTGACGAAGACAAACTATTGAGCCTAGGAAGTGTTTTTGGATGAGCGAAAGAAAAATAATAATCGGACTTGAAGTTCATGTCCAATTAAACACAAAAAGCAAGATATTCTGCTCCTGCAGTACAGATTACAATGTTGAACCTAACTCCCATGTCTGCGAAATATGTCTTGGAATGCCTGGAACAAAACCCTCTTTTAACAGGGAAGTTTTTCTAAAAGCAATAAAAGCAGGAATAGCCCTTAACTGCAAATTTCCAAGTATGACATTTTTCTCAAGAAAATCCTATTTCTACCCAGATATGAGCAAAAATTTCCAGATAACTCAGTATGAAATTCCTCTTTCAAAAGACGGCTTCATGATTGTAAATTCAAATGGAAAAGAAAAAAAAATAAGAATAAGAAGAATGCATATAGAAGAAGACCCTGCAAAATTAATCCATGAATCAAAGGACATCTCAAGTTCAAAATATACTTTAGTTGATTATAACAGAGCAGGAATTCCATTAATAGAAATAGTAACAGAACCTGACTTCAACTCACTTGAAGAAGTAAAAGATTTTTTTGGAAAATTAACATCAATACTGGAACACCTTGGTATTTATGATTCAGATAAATTCGTAATGAAAGCAGATGTAAATGTAAATGTAGAAGGAGCCAAAAGAGTTGAAGTAAAAAACGTAACAGGTATAAAATCAATAGAGAGAGTAATTAATTTTGAAGTAATGCGCCAGAACACAATGTTAAATCAAGGAATGATTCTTGAACAGGAAACAAGACATTTTGATGAAGCAGGCGGAACTACAAAAAAATTAAGAACAAAAGAAACAGAAGCAGGCTATGGCTACATCTTTGAGCCCAACTTAGTCTGGTATGACATCTCGTCAGAATTAATAAACAAAATAAAAAAACAAATGCCCGAACTTCCGGCAGAAAGAATAGAAAAATTCATCAAAAAATACAAAATAGAAAAAGAAATTGCTTATTCTTTAGTTTATGTAGACAAAAATTTAGCAGATTTCTTTGAAGAATGCACAAAATCAGTAAAAGATACTGTCTTTCTTGCAAATTTCACATCAACAGATTTATTGAAATCACTTAACTTTGAAAAAACAAAAATAAAAAACAGTAAAATAAACTCAAAGAATTACACAGAATTAATTAAAATGACAGAAACCGGAAAAATAACTCCCCGCCTTGCCAAAGAAATAATAAAACAAATGGTAAAAACAGGAAAGCCAGCCAAATCTTTTTTATCTAAAGGCTTCAAAGTCATCACATCAGTAAAAGAATCAGACAAAATAATAGTAAAAATCATAAAATCCAATAAAAAAGCAGTTGAAGATTACACTCACGGCAATGAAAAAGCCCTGGATTTTTTAGTAGGTATCTCGCTAAAAGAGTCAAATTTCAAGTTAAAACCCGATGAAATAAGGGAAAAATTAAAAGAAATTCTCTCTAAAAACTCTTAAATTATTGATTATTTTAATAATTTTTAATGAAACCTTTATCAATGTTAGGCGGATTGATTGTATTTGGAATTTTTTTCTCCTATGTAATTAAAAGATTAAAAGGAGGTTTTGGAAAAAATGACTCAGGCAGTGCTTCTCCAGACAATAAAAAAGATGAGGATACTAAAGACAACACTTCAAAAACCCCTGAATATATAAAAGTTGAATTAGATAAACTAAAAAAAGAAGTAAAAGAAAAAGAATCACAAAGATTAGCTCTTCTTAAATTATTATACGTTCAATTAGGAAAACAAAGTATTTCAGATGTCGAATCTAATAAAAAAGCTAAAATATTCTTTCTTGCCTATTATGATTACATTCTTGATATCTTAATATCTCGTATTTTTTTAGAAGGAAGAATACCCGATTCTAGAACAGATTCTTTTGGATATAAAAAAGAAAAAAATGATCTTGTTTTTATAGAAAAAAATTTAGAAAAGTTTGATGAATTCTTTAAAGAACTAACTAAAAACAAAAATCAATTTACAAAGGAAGTAAGAAAACAGTTAGAAGATTATCCAGCTCCAGATAAAACTATTAAAGAATTGCTTGAATATATACAAAAATTACTCAGATTTTTAAGAGGTAATACATCTATTAATATTAAAAAATTAGAAGACTTACAAGAAGTTAAAGAAGAATTATATAAATATCTGATTGTTATTGATTCCTGCTTCAGTGATATAGTGGATAATATTGATTGTATAAGTATTCTTTTGCATTCAAATGAAGGATTTAGATTAAAAATAGAAACATACAAAGAATATATCCAATCTCACTCAGAAGAAATAAAAAAAGTAGTATCCCAAAAATCAGAAACAGTTATTGATAAACACATACAGAATTCAATTAAAGTTAATTTTAATGATAATACTTTCACAATAACATCTAATTATGAACTTAAATCCCAAGAAATTAAACCAACATTAGATAGGAGTTGGTTAGACTATACTAAATATAAAATAAACAGAAGATACTCAGAAATTGATTTTATTAAATTTGGATTAAGAGAAGAAATCCCAGGAGAATCATCTTTAAAATTTACCTATAACTCAACTTCTTTTGAACTTAACAAAAACCAAAAAAGTTTCTCTCCAAAGCCAGCATTAACATCAACACCTCTTGAAATAAAAATAACTCTTTCCGGCACTTTCACAAAAAAACCAAAAATAAAATATACAATAGGAAACTCAACCAGCGATGTTGAATTAGAAATAACAACAATTTCCCCAATCAAAGCAGAATTAGATACTACAAATCCAAGCCAAATCAAACTCACTATAACAAATCAAAAAGACAAAGACATTAATTTTGAAATTATAACTGCCAACAACTTAACATTCAAATATCAAGAGGAGAATAATAAAGAAATAGAAATAAAAGATAGCAAATTCACAAAGAGACTTACTTCAGATTCATTCTCTTTTAACATAATAATCTCCCCAAATCGATTGCAAGAAGACACAACTATAAAATTCAAAGCAACAATAGATAAAAAAAGTTATGAATCA
>CAZVOT010000005.1:680-6277 GCA_964628775.1 Candidatus Woesearchaeota archaeon | reverse complement strand
CCAACAAGCCCCAGCCAAACCCTCAACCCCAAGCCCAACTGAATTCCAACTCCAAGCAGAAGCAGATGCTATTTACATAACAAGCACTAACAAAATATCAGGTGAAATTTTAATTGAGATTATAAATCCGCCTAACAATCTAAAATTATTCCCTGATACAAATCCTTCCTACTTTTTAATACAAGAAGATAATGTATATTTATCTATTGGTATAACAAAAGAAGATTCAACATATAAATCATCTATTACCCCAGATAGTAATTCAAAAACTATTAAAATCCCAATTTCAGAAAACAAACTAGAAAATAATGAAGAAATCCAATTAAAAATTAATAATCAAGAATATAAATTAAATGTTCCTCCTCTTGTCTTCAAACAAGATTCTTTCAAAATAAAAGAACCACTTATAATTTTATCATCTAAAAAATCTAAAAAATTAACTCAAAATAGATATACTGGCTCCTTTACCCTAACAGCCCAAAGACAAGGAACATTTAAAATATCTTTTGATGGAATTAAAGAAAATACTCCTGCTGATGGAGCGCCCCAAACTCAGATAGGTAATAAAAATTTCTTAACAAAAGTTAAAATTGGTGATACTGAATTTATAAACGAGAAATTTCAAGAAATTGATATTGCAGTTGGAGAAATTATTTTTACTTTTGAAGCAGAAACTGTTCCACCTTATGAGCCAATAATACTAAATGTTGAAAAACCATTTCAAAAAATTACCTTAGATAAAATAAGTATATCCATAAGATTTGAAAAAGAATATGAAATAGAACAAGGAAAAACAGCACCTTGCATAATAATAGAAGGAGCACCCGCAGATGCAAAAGTAAAATTTAATAACAAAAAAACTAAGAGAGATATACAAGGAGGGATATTTGATATTTCAGAAACTTTTACTAAAAAAAAGATTCCACAAACACTTACAGTCACAATTTATGAATCGTTAAAATCAAAAAAGAAACTAGCAAAAAAAACTTTCAAAATCTGCATAGATTGTAAAATACTTTATGAAGGAGAAGAATGTCCAAATAACTCTTCTCACAAACAATCTCCCCCCCTCCAAATAGCACTTAAATCAGATACTTTCAAAGATAACGAGAACACTTTAACGTTTGAGATATCTAATTTAACTATAGACAAAGAGTATTTCCTAATTCTAACTTCTGCTAATAAAACGACAGTTTATGTAAATTCAATAGATGATAAAAATTCTATTTTAAGTATATCCACTGACGAAAGCCTAAAAATAGGAGGGCATATCTGCCATCAAAAAATAAAACCAAAAAAAGAAATACTAATTTTAAAGTTGATTCTTGAAGGAAAAGGAGAAATAACCCTAACTCTAAAAGATGCTTCTCTCAATGATTTAGTTTCTCTAAAGCATACTCTAAAAAATTCTTAAATCCTTTCTCCTTCTATTTCTTTATATGGAAATAAACCTAAACTTCAATTTGGATATTCCTCACATTTTTGACTTCCACACCCATTTTGGAGAAGGACTTGAAGTTTTTGGAAAAAAAACAGAGTCCTCCTATTCTTCCTGGATAGAAAAACTTCTTTCCTGTAATATAAAATCCGCATTAATAATGCCAGGACTTGGAAGCCAAGAAGAACTTGAAGCATTAAATCTGAAATTATCAGAAGATATCAAAAACCTAAATCAAATCTCTCTTTATCCTTTTGCAGTATTAAAACCTGAAAATGATATTTCTCTTCTTGAAAATCTAATAAAAAATCATAATTTTTTCGGACTAAAAATAATCCCAGTTCTAAAAGCAATATATAATCCAAAATACAGAGAAAATAACAAGGAATTAATATCAGAATATTGGACTTCACTAAATCCCTTAATAGAAAAAGCAGATTCTTTACAAATTCCAGTAATGATCCATACCGGCTGGTATCCAATAGCAAAAATAGAACCAATAATAGAATATTCAGAATTATTTCCAAATATTAAATTTATCATAGCTCATGCAAAAGAAGAATTTGGAGTAAATCCAGACAGCCACACTTTAAACTCAATAAAAAACAAAGATAATATACACCGGGAAATATCTTACATACCTCACTTAAAAATAGTAAATCAGGCAGTAGAAAACTTCTCTTCGGCTCAGATTTCAGGGGAACAGGAGAAAATCCAATAGATTTTATTCTTCCAATCCCAAATGCAGACATAAAAAAACAAGACAAGGAAAATATATTATACAATAATGCATCAGAATTTTTCCATTAAAAACCAAATTTAAAAATATATTTTTAGATAAATTTATTAATAATTGCCTTTTTAATCAAATTATACAGACATTTACAGCAGTTATTCACAAAGAAGAAGATATGTATATCTCTGAATGTGTAGAAGTAGGAACAATAAGCCAGGGAAAAACAATAGAAGAGTCATTAAAAAATCTAAAAGAAGCTACTAAATTATATCTTGAAGAATTTCCATTAAAAGAAAAAACTCGTTCACTGCTCACAACTTTTGAGGCGGAAGTTGGTGTCAAAGCTTAAAAAAATATCTTGTGAAGAATTAATCAAAATTCTTTCTAATAAGTTTGGATTTAGATTATTAAGACAGAAAGGGAGCCGTATTATTCTTAAAAAAGAAATATTAAATGGTTCTATTGGAACAGTTGTTCCAAAACACAATGAATTAAAACTAGGTACATTAAAAGGCATATTAAAACAGGAAGACATAGATGAAAATGAATTCATAGAATACCAATAAAGATTAGATATTAAAGGTATATATTTAAAAAATTCTTTATTATTAGTAAAAATAATGTATTACTACGAAAATCCTTATCTAAAAGAATTATCAGCCAATGTAATAGAATCCAATGGAAATAAAATTATTTTAGACAAAACAATATTCTTTCCAGGCGGAGGAGGACAGGAAAAAGACACAGGAACAATAAACAATATCAAAGTCTTAGACATAATAAAAGAAAACAATAAAATTATTCATATTCTAGAAAAACCAGTAATAGAAAAAAAAGTCCTTCTAAAATTAGACTGGGATAAAAGATATTCTCTAATGAAAGGACACTCAGCAGAACACTTATTTGTTGGAAGATTAATGAAATACTCAAAAGAAATAAATATAAAAAAAATCTCAATAACTGAAAATAAGTTCTCCTTATTCATAGACGGAAATCTAACCTGGGATTTAATCCAAAAAGCACAGAAAGAAACAAATGAAAAAATAAGAAACAATGATTCAATAAAAATAGAAATTATACAGAAAGAAGAAATCACTAAATTCCCAAATTTAAGAATAAAACTAGATAAAATAAATGATTCTTCAATTAGAATAGCAAAAATAGGAGATTATGACTTCTCAGCCTGTTCAGGTATTCATATCAACAAAACAGGAGAACTAGACTACTTCCTTGTCAATAAATTCAGTAAAGCAAAAGATTCTGACTTTGAAATAGAATTTTTAGTAGGAGAAAAAGCAAAAGAAAAAGCCTTAGAACTCTCAAAAATATCATTAAGTATTTCAGATATTCTAGGAACAACACCAGAAAAATTAGAAAATACCATAAAAAACCAAAAATCAGAAATAGATTCTCTCCAAAAATCCAATTCTTTCCTTTCAAAATCCATTCTAAATTCAATACAAAGTAAAAAAATACATAATTTTCTTGCTTATATTAATAGCTTTGAAGGAGTATCTAAAAAAGAACTAATAGAAAAAGCAGGTGAATTAATAAAACAAGATAATTTATTAGTTCTCTTTACTAATAAAGAAAATGAAAATTCCTTCATAATCCTAGCCTGTAATGAAAATCTCTTTCTTGACTGCAATTCTATTCTATCTTCTTCCCTAAAAAAATATCAAGCCAAAGGCGGAGGAAAAAAGAATTTTACAATGGGCTCTTTTGACTCTAAATATTTAAATCCCTTAATTGAGGATATTCTAAAAGAACTGAAATGAAAAAAATAGAACCTAAAAAAAATTTAGAAGAACTTCAAAAAAGCATAAAGAAGAACATAGGCTCAGCAATTGTGGCTGCTTTTGCATTCATAATTGCTCTTGTCTGGAGAGACGCAATTGTTTCATTAGTTGCAAAAATAACAGAATTACTGGGAATCACAGGAAAAGAATATCTACCCCAGTTATTATCAGCATTGCTTACAACAGTCATCTGCGTCATTGGAATACAGTTCTTCTCAAAATGGCAGGAAAACTAGGGATACATTTAAAACTTTATTCATTTATTATTTTTTTAATGTTAAAAAGAATCCCCCTTGAAAAATTACCTAATTCTCTCCAAAGCCAAATCTTAAATGTTTCAAGAAATCATAACAAAATAAAAGTTGGAGATTTAGTGGAAATATTATATGGAAAACCCGACTATAAGGATGAATCAAACAGCGGTAATTTTTCTATTTTTATTCTAAAATCTGCAGGTTATTTATATGAAAAAATTGAAGAAAATGCAGATGAAAAATCAAAACTTAAATTAGGAAGAACTCACATAGAGTATAGTATTGATGATAACCCCCTATTAATCCCTTATTATCTTATTTTTTCTATCAACCCACTAGAAATTAATAGAATAAGAAAAACAAGCAGGGATAATAATCTTGAATTATGGTATATTTCTTAGAATATTACTTTAAAAAAAATTAAAAAACTGCCGGTTTAAATAATTTTAATGGAAGTACTTGAAAAAACCCTGAAATTTTATATTCATAAATTAGAAAAAGAAGAAAAAAAAGAAAATTCAAATACAAAAAACTTAGATAATTTAGAACTTCTTTCTGTAAAAGATGAAGGAGAATTAATTGACTTAATCTTTCAAAACAGAAAAAAACTTATGGATATTTTTCAAGAAATAACAAAAGGAGATTTATTGAAAATTTTCTATGGAAAACAATTAAATGAAAAAATTGAACTTTATTCAACAGCAGGTTATTTTGTAAATTATTGTGAGAATGAAAGCATATCTCTTTCTTCATCTTCAGATTTTACAAATCCATTTGAAATACCCTATACTCAAATTTTTGATATTGATTTAATTGGAAAGATAAGCTGTGATATTGAAAAAATCAAAGCTTACAATGCCTGCAGAATTCTTGGAATAAAACCAGTATTTCCTTAATTCCCTGCTTTCAATAACAAAATTGAGGAATTTTAGAACCCATACTAATCCATTCAATAAATTTTTAAGTTATGTTGTTTTTCTTTATAAAATACAATTCGGCATACTTTTTTTAAATTAATAATTTCGTGCGGGGGTGGCATCGACAAGCCCTTCTTTTTTTTAAAGAAGTGTTTGTACAATTCAGTTCCTGAATGCACACAAAATTGCAAAAGCAATTTTGTTGAATCCCAAGAAAACAAACCATACATTCGGACTTATTTGTCAATGTTCAAAATGCGGGGGTGGCCGAGCGGTCAAAGGCGCAGGACTTAAGATCCTGTGGATTAGTTCCTACGAGGGTTCGAATCCCTTCTCCCGCATCACTATAATTTCTGCGAGAGAAGGTGCCACAAAGAACAAAGTGAATTTGTCAGCATCTTCTCCCGCATCACTATAATTTCTGCGAGAGAAGGTGCCACAAAGAACAAAGTG
>CAZVOT010000005.1:0-580 GCA_964628775.1 Candidatus Woesearchaeota archaeon | reverse complement strand
AATTTGTCAGCATCTTCTCCTGCATCACTATACTTTTTCTATTACTTACTAAACAGCGAACATACAAATTCTTTACCTCGCTCTAAGCCAAAAGCAAGTGAATAATAACTTAATGAATTTTTATATTTACCATTAAATTTTTAAATTTATCTTTTTACTAAAAAAAATGTTATCACAAGAAAATTTAGAACAATATAAAGAAGTGGAGTCAATTATAATAAATTCCTTTAATGATTTAGGGTACTGCAAAATCTGTAATAGAATAGAATTTAATTCATGTTGCAATAAAGATATCCCTAATCGTTCTGAAAATTTAAGTATTTTTGGTTTTCCAGTAGAAAATAGTGATAATATGGATTTAAACCAGTCAAGAATAACTCAGTTTGGAAAAGGAAGCAATTTTAATTCAAAAAACATTAACGAAGATGGAACTCCAAATTATTTACATAACGCATGCAGGTATTTAACAAATCAAGGATGCGAACTTAAAGAACTAAATAATTTCATAAAAAAACAGGGTTTTGTAATTTTGATTCAGAAGGAATTTATTCCATTCTTTTAGATGTATTAACTATTAAAT
>CAZVOT010000004.1:0-25895 GCA_964628775.1 Candidatus Woesearchaeota archaeon | reverse complement strand
AATTTCTTAATGAAAAACTGGGAATAAAATCAAATTTAATAAGCATACTTGGATTTATCCCAATTGAATTCAAGTATTATAGATATAAAAAAGAAGTAAATGAAGGTATTACTTTTATAAAAGATCCATTAAAGATAATAAAAGAAGAATCAAAAATAAAAATAGCTGATATAATCCAAGAAGTTACAAAAGAACATAATCTTATACCTAATCTAAAAAGGTTAGAATGGAAATATATTTTATATAATAACAATGATTCTCTCTCTTTTGACTCTATGGGGGATGGACTTAAAGCGATTATCAATATTTTATATAAGATTTATGAAAAGAAGGATAGTAGTATAATTCTTTTAGATGAACCAGAAAATCATATGCATCCAGGTTATATTATTGAATTTGTAAAAATATTAATAAAACTATCAAAAGAACTTAATCTGCAGTTTTTTATAACAACTCATGATAATGATTTTATTGATTCATTTCTTGAAAAGAATTATTTTTCAAGAGAAGATAATGAATATATTAAAAAAGAAATATTAATATTACAAATGGGAAAAATAAATGAAAAAAGTTACATTAAAGAGTTAAGTTATAATGATGCAAAAGAAAGCAAAGAAAAATTCTTTTTAGATTTAAGGGAAGTTTAGATGAAAAATATAATTCTTTGTGAAGGTAAATATGATATTTTTTTCTAAGTAATATTGGAATAAAAGGTAAAGTTAGTTCTATGGAACTAACAGGTTATAAAAAAGAATTAGATAGAAAAGAAACTGAGGTAATGAATCGTTTTAAAGGAGAATACTCTCCATATGAATTTTTAATAAAATCGGAAAATGGGAAGGATATGGCTATTCGTTTATTCAGCAAAAATTTTAATTATATTTCAAAGGAGATGGACAGGATTTTTCTTCTTTTAGATTTAGATGATAAAGATGTAGATACTCTTCTAAAAAAGATAGAAACTTGTTTAAATTCAAAATGTGCAGGAGAAAAGTTCTATATAAAAAATAAAAAAATTAAAGAAAATACTAAATTTTATTTATTTGAAAATGAGGTTGAGAACTTAAAGTTTTATACTATTTTTTTTAAAAAAAGTTTAGAGAAACAAGCAGAGATAAAAGATAAAGAATCTAAAGAAAGTAAAGAAAAGAAAATCAAAGAATTAGCAAAACAAAAAGAATTTTTGGATATTTTGGATTTATTTAATAAGCAATAACTTTTATATCTCTAAAAATTCTTTTTTTACTGTTATGAACAGGAAATCACAGGTTACAATTTTAGGTGCTGTATTAATGTCAAGCATAATAATGTCAATAGTTGGAGCAACAGTTGTCTGGGGAAAGCCTCTTATTGACAAAACAACAGACAAAGTTCATATTACTAACATAATTGACAAATTGCAGGAAATTGACAGGATTATACAATACAGTGCAAAAACAGAAAGTTCAGGAGTTGTATCTGTTTCGCTTACTGAAGGTGAAAGAATTCTCTTACTAAATAATGAAATAACTTATGAATCAATGACTCAAGTTCCTATAATCGCATCAATTGAGTGGGTGCCTTTGAATGTTTATGAAATGCCTACTCAGAAAGAAATTTTTGATATAAATACAAATGGGACTTGCAACGACTGGACTCATGGAGATAGAACCTCCTACGGCGGTATAAAATGTTCAACAGCTCAGACGAGTTTAGGCGGAGAAAATTTCTATTTTCTTGTATATGACACAACAAATGATGGAACTTATGACAGATTATGTTTTTCAAAAACAGGAGCCGATGTTTATGCTTGTGGCGGTGAAAATGATAAGATAAAGCACCTTGGTGTTGATTATGATATTAGATTAATTGACGGCGAAGGCACTGAAATAATCTTTCTTGGAAATGAAACTGAAAATGTAGGTATTCTTGGAAAGGATTCATCCGGAATAGTAATTGGAAAAAGTATACCTGGGCGGAATGCAAATGAGGTTATCTTAAAATTAGTTTACAGGGCTTTGATGGACAGGGACGGAAAGGAACATAAATATTTCTTAGAATGCCAAAAAAGATGTTCAGCATCGCAGGGAAATCAGAACCTAAAAATCAGTTTTAGCAGAACAGAACAAACAACTTCTATAACTAAAATATATATAAATTTAGAATTTGAATAATTCTATATATGGCAAAGAAAAAACTAGGCATTCTAAGATTACTTAAAAAGAAAAAAGTAATTTCAGAAAAGCCAAAAGAAGAAGAGGTTGTGCAAAAAGTTGAAGAGAAAAAAGAAGAACCTGCTAAGGAGAAAGTTGTTGAAAAAATAGTTTATGCAGAACCTCAGGCCCAGGGAGTAAGATTAAGACAGAGAGTCTATCAGGAAACCAAAGAAGGAGTTCCTCTTTTTGGCGATTTCAAGCCGAGTGAGGAAACAGCAATAATTTTGGAGAAAAAAACCCGTTCAAAAGAATTAATACAAAAATTACAGCAGATAAATGAAACTTATCCATTAATAACTTTAAAAATAGCTGGAAGAGACATTACTTTTGCATGGGCAAATATTAAATGGAATGATGAAATTCACGATTTGATGTATCTTATATTTGAACCTCCTCTTCAGCCAGAAGAGCGGAAAATATTGGATGAAGCAAGAAGGCTTCTGCAGGAAAAATTGAATATTGATTTCAGGAAAATAAGACTGGAGCAGGCATTTAATTTTTTAATAGATAAGTTCCAGCAGATTCTAAAAATGCTTGGATACAAATTAGATTACAAGCAGATAATTAAAATGGAGTATTATATTTACAGGGACTTTGTAGGACTTGGTCCTATTGAACCTTTTATGCATGACCCGAATATAGAAGATATTTCCTGCGATGGATTTAATATTCCAATATTTATTTACCACAGAAATCCGCTGTACGGAGAAATGCAGACAAATATAATTTTTCCTACAAAAGAGGATGTAGATAGTTTTGTTCTTAGATTAGCGCAGAAGTGCGGAAGAAGTTTAAGCATTGCTGAACCTCTTTTAGACGGTGCTCTTCCAGAAGGTAGTAGAGTCCAGGCAACCTATGGAACAGACATAGCAATGAGAGGAAGTAATTTTACTATTCGTAAATTTACAAAGGAACCTCTCTCCCCTGTTGACTTGATGAACTATGGAACAGCTAATGCAGAAGTCTTTGCTTATTTATGGCTCATAATTGAAAACAAATTAAGTATACTTATCTGCGGCCCAACTGCAACAGGAAAAACGTCTTTTTTAAATGCCCTCTCTCTTTTTATCAAACCTGAGTTTAAAATAATCAGCATTGAAGATACTCCTGAACTTCGTCTTCCTCATCCAAACTGGGTTCCAGAAGTAGCAAGAGCAGGATTTAGTAAAGGGGAATATGGAGAAGTCACAATGTTTGACTTGTTAAAAGCAAGTTTAAGACAGCGTCCTGACTATGTAATGGTAGGCGAAGTAAGAGGTAAGGAAGCTTATGTTATGTTTCAAGGTATGGCTACAGGACATCCAGGTATGGGAACTCTTCACGCTGATTCAGTCAGCGCAGTTATAGATAGATTAACAACAAAGCCGATTGATATTCCAAAAGCAATGCTTGATAATCTGGACATAATCTGTTTTATAGTTCTTACAAAAAGAGAAGGTATTTACATACGTAGAGTAAGCGAAATAGTTGAAATAATAGGTTATGACTATGAAAGTGAGACAATAAAAACAACAAAGCCTTGGAATTGGAATCCTATTTCAGATACATTTGATTCAAAAAACAGCATAATCCTTGAAAAGATTTGCGAAATGAGAGGACTCTCCCTTGATGTAATCAGGCAGGACTTGTCTCATAGAATTGAAATATTGAAATGGCTTCAGGATAATAATATAAGAAATTACAAAGAAGTTGCCAAATATTTCAGGTTGTATTATACTAACCCTGCTTATCTTCTAAAAATTATAAGACAAGGAGGAAGAATAAAACCCGGAATAGGTGAAACAAATGCTTGAATTCTCAGTAATAGCATATAGGATTTTCAAAAATCAGACAAAAACATTCTCCCCTGTATTCAAGGATATTGAAACTGACTTAAAAAAAGCGAATATGCCTTATTTTCTTGAAGAATATATCTCAATGGCTCTTTTAGCAGGAGTAATCTCTTATGCAGTTTCTTATATATTTTTTATCTTTGTTCTTTTATTAATTACAGGGAATATCCTTCTTTCAATACTTGTGCCTTTATTTTTCAGTTTTTTTACAGCTGTTCTTACTTTTACAGCATTTTATCTTTATCCTTCCCAGATAGTTGAAACAAAAAAAAAGAAAATAGAAAATTCCCTTCACTTTGTAGTAATTTATATGGCAACTCTTGCTGGAACAGGAGTTCCTACTTATGAACTTTTTAAGATGATAGGAAATTTTGAGGAATTTGGAGAAGTTTCAAAAATATGCCTGAAATTATACAGAGACCTTACAATCTTCGGATTTGACCTTGCTGAAGCAATAGCAAGAGCAGCAGATTACTCTCCAAATGAAAATTTAAAAGAACTGCTCTGGGGTATAAGAACAACAATGATTTCAGGAGGAGATTTAAGGGCATATTTAATTGAAAAATCAAAAGCTCTTACTGCAAATTACAAAAGAAACTTGCAGGAATATGTAAAAGTACTTTCCATATTTATGGAAATTTATGTAACTGTTGTAATTGTAGGTTCAGTATTTATTTTAATCTTGACAACTATCATGTCCCTTCTTGGAGGATACATAGAACAGATAAAAACAATACAAATGCTTTTAGTCACAGTAGGACTTCCTTTTTTATCAGGGTTATTTATAGTGCTCTTAAAAACAATATCTCCAACGGATGTATAAAATGGTAGAAATAAAAAGAAAAGTAAACATAGAAATAAGCAAAGAATTTCTAATTCTTGGAATCTCTATACTCTCTGCAATTTTAATAAATTTTGTTTCCTTAGCAATATTCGGACTTAATATTGTAACTATTTTGTATATTGTTATAATCTCTTTGACTGTTGCAGTTGTTCCTTATTTTTTCTTTATATACAGAGAGGCAAAAATAACAAGCGAAAAAGAAGAATATTTTCCTGGATTTTTAAGAGATCTTGCCGAATCGCAGAGAGTAGGGCTTAGTATGACAAATGCAATTGCATCAGCAGCAAATTCAAACTACGGCCCCTTGACAAAAGACATAATAAAAGTAAACCAAATGCTCTCTTGGGGGATTCCCTTTCCAGATGCAATAAAATCATTTTCAAAAAGTGTAAAGCAGAGCTATTTTATGAGAAGAGGACTTGCCATTGTTATGGAAGCATTCTACACAGGAGGGAATCTTACAGGAGCAATGGATTCAATTGCTGACTCAACAACAATATTAAAAGATGTAGAAAAAGACAAGGTTTCAATACTTCAGGAACAGATGATGATAATGTATATTATTCATTTTCTTTTTGTTGGAATCATCGTTGCATTGTATAAAATTTTAATACCTCTCTTAACTGTCCAGCAGACAGGCGGAAGCAAAGCAATAATGGAACTTGGACAAGCTCCTGAAATGCAGTATTTCAAGATTTTATTTCTAATAACAATAAGCATTCAAAGTTTCTGCAATGCCTTTGTAGCAGGAGAAGCTTCAGAAGGGAAAGTCTCATCAGGATTTAAGCACATATCTTTGATGCTGGGAGGAGCACTTCTCGCCTATGCAATATTCATACTCCCAACCAGCTTTTCTCTTTCAGTAACATTATCAAGAGAAAATTTCGCACCAGGAGAAAAAATTGCTCTTGTGGGTTCTGTTTTTCTTGAAGAAAAAGTATCTGAAAATGCTGTTATAACCGCAAAATTAATGGAACAGGAAGTAATCGGACAGACTAACAAAGAAGGAAAATTCGAACTTTCAATGATTGCACCTGAAACTCCGGGACTTTACTCAATAATAATAAAAGCTGAAAAAGATGAGTTAATAGAAGAAAAGGAGCTTAAGTTCCTTGTAAAAAAGACTTAGATACATAAAAAATTTTCAGTGCAGGCTGACATAATTATTAATCTTTTAGTGCTGTAGTTATTTCTCTTTTATATTCAAAAAACATTTTATATTAAATAAACATATTATTATAATATGAAAAAAGCATTTAAAAACAGAAAATCCCAGATTGACGTTGATTTGCTTTTTTCATATATGCTTTTTATAACTTTTATAATCTTCTTAGTATATTATGTCCTTGGACTGATGAATCCTTTCAAGGATTCAATAAACTTCCATCTTCAGGAAAGAAGAGCCCTCTTAATGCAGAGTTTCATAAAAACTGAAAAATTATCTTATAAAACCTATGATTCAATATGCAATAATTCTTTTGATTTTCTAACTGATATGAAAGTCCAATATACGATTTTGGGTTTTGCCCTGCCTGCAGTTGACTCCAGCCTCCCAAGCAGTTATGATATACTAATAAAAAGAGAAAGTAATCTAATCAATATTTCCGCCTGTTCTGATTCAAATATAAATTATATTATTCATCTCACATTCCCTAAAGATTCAATTATATATGCTGTTATGGAATCAACTGAAAGTTCTGATTCAATAACTGAATCAGAAGATGAATACTTGAATAAAATTGAAACAATTTCTTTTAATTTAAATTCAACTGACTGCGACAGTTTAATAATAAATCCTGGAAATAAAAAAATGTTGATTACTATATCATTCGAAAATGTAAATTTATCAAACTCCTATATTGGGGATATACCAATTAAACATGAATGTGGAACAGAAGGAAGCAGTTCAAGGCATTTTTACACAGAAAAATACGGAACTTTGTCTGATAAAAATTTTATTTATCCAATAAAAGCAGGGATTGATGGATGGTATTAAAAAACAAAAAAGCATTTATCAAAACAATTGAAGCGATTTTAGCAGTTCTTTTTGTCTCCGGACTTTTCTCGCAGATATCACAGCGCAGTTCCTCAGGAACACGGGAGGCATTTAGAAGTCCAAGTTCGATAGGTTTTCAGATAATAAATCTATTAGACAGCTTAGATAAAATAAAATCTCCAATAGAAGATTTTGATATAACTGCTCTTGAATCAAAAATAAGCCTTTTTATGCCTGATAGAATAAACTTCAAAACAAAAATGGAATACACTTCATTTATAACTGTCTCATCAGACGATGAAAAAAATTACTCGGTGATTTATTTTCCTTACAATTTTCCTGATTATTTAGATACAAATTCAGTCCAGATATTTCTTGACAGGAATATATACAACATAAATACAAAATGGAATTGGTTCTACAAATTAGTTTCAATTAAAAATATAGGTGGCACCATTATAAATAAATCTTACTCAACAACAATAAAATTGCAGACATCAAAAGAACCGCTGAATGAAACATCTCTTGGTTTATTTATAGATGATGAAGAAGTTCCAATCAACTGCACAAATATTCAGTATATATCAACAAACAATAAAACCGCTCTTGCTATTGTTGAATTTGTAATACCTTTTTTAAAACAAGGCGGGATAAAAACAGCTTATTTATTCTATGCAGAAGGTTTCACTCCGTATAATGTTTATACCTCAATATCAGGATATACTTCAACATCAGGGGTTATAACGAGTTCAGGGGATTCACTTCAGTCAAAAAGGGCGGACATTTTCCTGGCAGTCCCCTCTCTCAAAAATGACTCAAGCAAATTTTCGCTTAAATACAGCATAGGTTCAACAAAAACAATGCTCTATAATTTATCTTTAAACAATTCCTTTAATTCAGATAATATTGCAGTAACTTTTGCAGAAAACAAGCCAAAAACAGGAACTGCCCCAAGTTATAAAACATCTTCAGGAGATGTATACACAGTAAAAAGGGTTTTTCCAATAAATAAAAATGATGTAGAACTTTCAATGGATTTGTGGTACAAATGGTAGAATTATCAAAAAAATCCCAGTTTTTTGTAATAACAATAATAATTGTTATTGTGAATTTAGCGGCAATTCTTCCTCTTCTTTCAGTGCCTTCAAAAATGAACTTAAATGAACTTACAAATCACTTCTTAGATATAGAACAGTCAAAAGATCAGGTTTATTTTCTTAAAAAAAATACAGTAAATTTTATGCAGTCAAATGACTGGATATCTCAGGAATACTATTATCGAACAAAACTTACTTTAATCAATCTTCAGACAAATATAAAAGAAAATGTAATTGCAAGAGTTGAAATTGATTTTCAGGATAAAATTGACACAAATTCCATACAGCTCTTTGAAAAAACAGATATCACTCCCTTTGTTATAAAATGGACGAATATAACTGGGAAAAAAGGGATTCTTGTATTTCCTGTAAAGATTAATGCATCTGAATCAAAGGAATTTTATATTTATTATAACATAATAGGAGAAAGTTCTTTTGAGAATAAAATCTACAGCGATGCTCCAAATATAACTCTGTCTGAAAATAAAATTTCAGTAAATCAGGCATTTTATACTGCAGAAATTGAAAATGGAACATTATCCTCTGTTTATATAAAATCAGACAATACTGAAATTGCAAATCCTTTTTTCAATATAAAAACTGGTTCTGCCGAACTTATTTCCGCTGTCAATACCGCTGTTCTTGAAATCAAGAAAATGCCTGAATTTGTTTATGCAAAAACAAGAACAAGAGCAGAATCCACGAATCAGAATTTCACTGCAACATCTGAATATTATTTCTTTACTGATTTTATAGTATATGAACCAACTATTGGAAAAGGTATAGCTGATAATAAAATTGAATTCCAATTCTATCCAAAATGTATAAGCAATTCTACACTGGAACTGCCAAGCGGTGGAATGACTATTGTTGATTTCTGCGGTGCTGACACAAATAAAAATAGTCTTCTTACAGAATCAATTTCCTTCTATAATTCTAATACCTCCTACTCTCTGATAACAAAAGAAAACTGGTGGAATATAGATAACACTGCGAATTTTAAGGCAGTAGTCAGTAATATGACTTTAAGTGCAAATGACAAGACTGCAAAACCCTCCTACAACATAACAATAAATGCTGATGGGAATTTTTATAATATACACGGATTTTTCTACCTTATCTTCCACACAGGAAAGGAAAACTCCTCTTTCTCGGAAATTGATGAATCTGGAACAGGATTTGACACTAATTTTGGATTTTCATACAAATTAGACTCAGAAGAAAGTCTGTTAGATTTACTTTCAAACAATATAAAATTCGCAGTTCATTCATTTATTGGAAGAAATTATGATATATCTATAGCATCAAGCATTGAATCCTCTTCCAGCAGGAGTTTTTCAAACCAGGAGAATTGGTTTTATTCTTTCTTTGAAAGAAAAAAAATCAATATCTCAAATCCCTCTGAATCAAATTTCACAAACAAAACAATTTCAATCTATTTGGAAGGAATTTCAGAAAAACCTTATTTTAAGGTGCTTGATGAAAATAAAACTGAAGTTTCTTCCTTTAGAAAAAATAATTCAATTTATTTTATTTTGAATTTAGAATCAAATCTGTCAAAAATATTTTATATTGACTTGTCAAAAAGTCCTTTATTAAAGGATTATTTTGAAAAACAGTTATTTTATGAAAATTTTGAAAAATCAGGTACTGTTGATTTCAAAAATTCTGCTGTAGAATGGAGAGTGAATACGAGCACAGGTTCGTTTGGAAAAATTGAAAGTATTTTGCACAATTCAACTGAAATGCTTGATAGTTCTAATTCTTTTATAGGACAATTGGATGGATTTGACAACACAGCAGTAAAAAGCATTAGTTTGATTGAAAAAAACAGCATATTTTCATCCTGGCAGATTAATTCAAATAATTCAGCAATAAATGCAACAAGAGAGTATAAATTTTACAGAGACAGCAGTATTCTTGAAATTAATGAAACTTGGACAAATATAGGTGTTAGTTCTATAGCTCTCCCTCAAATAATAAATTATGTGAATATATACAATAGTTCTCTAAATAATGAATGTTCTGGAATCCAGAATTATGAAAATTATATTTATGGGAATTCGTCAATAAATCATAATTCATCACTGAACATCTCTTCAAAAGCAATTTTTGCTTCAAGAAACAATAATTCAGGACAGATGTTAGGGATAATCTTTGAAAATAATTCAATCTTAGAAAGTATAACAATGGATTTATGCGGAGAATCAGCAGTAAAAAATATGACTATTTCTTTTTCAAAAAGTTTGGAGCCGGATGAAACCATAAGCTTTAATTGGTTTGTAATCTCTTCAAATGGAAATTTCAGTATTTTAGAAGATTACTATAATCAGATAATAAGTTCTAAAGAATCTTCTATTCTTGAAACAAAAGAAATAAAAGAAAAAGTATTTGACAAGAATACAAAAACAAAAATAAAAAGTGACGGCTCTTATAATAACAAACAGTATGAATTTAAAATATCCCTGCCTGGAGTAAAGGATTTTAGTTCTGTATTTTTTACAAATAATAAAAATGAAGTAATTCCTTCTAAAATTTTTTCAAAAGTAAAACAGGGCTCATCTTTTAATATTGACTATGGAATAAAACAGACAGACAGCTCGCTTGATGCTTTCTTAATGAATACAGAAAATCAAAAATTTGAAGTAGGAATAAAAAGAGAATCGGGCTCAGGAAATTTTAATTTAGTTGTTTATAACCCGAATAATTCAGTTGTTTTAAACAAAACTTATACAAGCCAGAATGCAGTCATTTGGATAAATGAAACAATTGCAGGAGTATATAAACTAAAAATAATAAATTATTCATCAAACCAGTATTTCTCTATAAATTCAACACTTGGAAAAATAATAATAAACGAAAATAAATTCAGGCTTCACGATAATTATGATTTAAATGAGGGGAAATTAATCTATCTAAAATTAAAAGAAAGTTCAAACAGCACACAGAACATAAACATAACAAGGGATTCTGCTGGATTCAATTCATATTTTTTGATTTATGATTTGGATTCAAACTTAATTGAAAATAAAACAATCACTTCAGGAGAGAATAAAATAAATTTAATTCTAAATCCAGAAAAAATTTACGGAATTAAATTTATGAATTTTGAATCATCAGAAATTAGTTTAGACAATAATTTTGAACCTTACTTATCAGAAAAACCAGAAAATTTGTTCCTGCCTGAAAATCCGGAAGTGGATGTATTTATAGTCTCAAATTTTGAGCAGGGAACAAAAGAATATAATTTTTACTACAAAACAGACTGTTGTTATAGTCCTGTCCAGTTTTTGGATTCTGATTTAACAGCAAATGAAGAAGAAAAATTTGTAAATAATTCAAACTACAAAATTGATTTAGATGATTTTGAATTAAATGCTTATTCCTATTCAGATATTATATCTTCTTGGGACTGGACTTTTGACAGATTTATTGAAAAAAGTTCTCTTAGAACAACTGCCAAATTAGATAAAAACTCAGAGAGTATCTACCTTACATTCTACAAAAACAGTCCAAAAATAACTTTTAATCTGTATAGAACAGGAGAAAAAAATAAAAAAATAAACCTCCCTCTTTCTTTTTCAGGGAATTATTTCAAACTTTATAATCTTCCAGAGAAGCAGGTATCAAACATATCTCTTGATTATGACAATTTCTCCTGTATGGACAAAACTTACTTTAGTGCAAGAAGTTCAAGCCTAACTGCAGGTTTTGTGGTTCCATGCAAGTATCTTTCACAAAAAGAAACATTTTACTTTGACAGCACGAATATATCAATAAACTTGGCTGGAAATACAGATACTTTCTTTGATTTTTACATATTCAGCGGAACAGCATCAGAATATATTGAAAAAGAAATAAGTCAAGGAAATGTTCTTAGAAATGACAACAGCATCATTGCATATGATATAACTTTTGATAGTCCTGTCCTCAATTTAGAAGGAAGTTTCAGTTAAATGAAACTTCCATTAGATAGTAGATTTTGAGATATCTATACTTATAAAGTTTGTAAGAAACAAATTGTTTTATAATATATTTTTTTATTCAAAGAAAATGAGTTTTAGAAACCTGCCATATTCACTCACTTTGTCAGTATGACTCCAAAAAACCGCCGGAAAATATCAAGAAAATTTTCACTATTCGGAATCAATTTATCCCAGCCAGTACAGGACATTAGAATAATTCATTCAAAATTTATTTTACAGTCAATTAAAAAATGAAACACTAATTTAATAATTTTATAGTTTTCAAAAATTCTTTTTCTTCATCATTCAAAAAAGAAACTTCATTTTTTTTCTTAATCATTATTTGAATTAAGGAAAGATAACTGTGTTCAGCTATTTTAGATGAACAATGAAACTCCTTCCCAAGTTTAAGGCATATTTCTTTTATCTTATGCCTTCTTGATTTTGTGCTCCACAGTTTCATAATTTTTGAAGGCATTTGGTATTTTATCCAGCCGTGTTTCTCGGAATCTTTTGAAATACAGACTCCCGCAGTAGAAAACAAACTCTGGTAATATAAAAATCTCCAAAACTGCTTTTTGTGTATCCTCCCCCGAAAAACATCTGCTCTTGAAAGGAATTCATAAGCTTTAGCAATTTCAGGAATATCATAAGCAATAGGAAGATTTTCAGAAACCCACAAAAAAGCAGTGCCTGGCTCCATATCTACATTATCAAATGCATGGACCGCTTCATTTAAATCTCTGTTCTTTATTACTTTTTCAAGCGCTTCAAAAACATCTTTTTTCTTTTCTCGGTATCCTAAGTTTTCAAGTTCGTTCTGAGATACTTGATTTTTGCCTGCACATATAACTTGCAGGTCAAGTATTGCACTCCTCACATCCCCCTCAGATTTCTTGGCAATCACTCTGAAAATCTGTTCGTCAACATTAAGTCCTTCATTCAATGCTATTTTTTTGAGCATTGAAACAATTGTCTGAAAATGCATCCTGTCAAAATTAAGAATTTCGCAGTATTTTTTTAAAGTGGAAATCTTGGAATCTCTTATATCATTTGTAATCAAGATTATAGGATAGCTTGTTTCTTTTACTATTGAAACTAATTCAGTGATTCCTCCTCTGTCCTGAGTTCCTGAAATTCCATCAAGTTCATCAATAAGAATTAATTTTTTCATGCCGAACAAACTGCCGTATTTGGAAGTGTTTCCAATAATACTCTCAATACTGCCTTTGTCTCTTCTATCACTGGCGTCAACCCTGACAAGTTCATAATTTTTTTCTTTTGAACAGAGTTCAACAAAAAAAGTTTTACCTATTCCCGATTTTCCGTGTATTAACAGTGCTTTTTTTCCGGAATCTAAAAAAGAGAGAATTGCATCTACCATTGATTTTCTTCCCTCCAGTTCAGAAACTAAAAGGGGCTTATATTTTTCAGTTAAATCAATCATTTTTGTAAGCAGAATTGCGAGATTAAGGCTTCAAGCTGGATTGTCTCATCAGCGCCTTCTACCATTCTAAATTCTATTTCTCCTATTTTATCAGCCATTTTCATTTTTGATTCAGGAGAAATATCAAGTTCAAAAACAATTGAAGAAATCTGCCGTATTATATCAAGTCCTGAAAGTCCGTAATTAATCATTATATCTAAAACCATTGATTTTGATTTCTTGAAATCCCCGCTTATTGCAGTTAGAACAGCTTCTTTCAATTCATCGGGCTTTGCATATCCCGATATCTTAAAAATTTCCTCTTCTGTTATTTTTTTATTTAAGATTGAACAGCTCTGCATTATGTTTGTTGATTTTCTGGCGTCTCCCCTGCATATTATACACAATGATTCAACTGCTTTTTCCTCAATATTAATATTCTCATTTTTTGCAATATTTTTTATGTATTCTTTAAGGTTGTTATTGTCTAAAGGCCTGAACCTGAAAACAGCGCATCTTGACTGAATAGGGTCTATTATCTTGCTTGAATAATTGCAGTCAAGAATAAATCTGCATGTTCTTGTATATTTTTCCATAGTTCTCCTAAGAGCCTGCTGTGCTTCAGTTGTCAGTGCATCAGCTTCATCAAGAACAATTATTTTAAATGGATAATTGCCGATAATTCCTGTTCTTGCAAAATTTTTTATATTATTTCTGACAACATCAATTCCTCGCTCATCAGAAGCATTCAACTCTAAAAAATTATTTTTTATGTCTTCTCCAAAAAGTTCTCTTGCAATGCATAAAACTGCTGTTGTCTTGCCAACTCCTGCTGGGCCAGCAAATAACAAGTGAGGTATGTTCTTTTCTTTTATAAAAGAAGCTAATCTGTCAGTTATTTCCTTCTGCCCCTGCATTTCTATTAATTTTCTAGGCCTGTATTTTTCTGTCCATATCTCTGAATTCATCGTTTTTTAGATTACATATATATTTTTATAGTTTTATCAGGACTGGCCGGTATTAAAAAAGAGATATGTTATAACAAGAGTTATTGCATTCTTCAAAAGAATCAAATGGTTTTGTGCCCCCGCATCCGCTGTAAATGAATTCTTCGCAGGTTTTTGATGTTAAGTTGTAGTAATATCCTGTTGTTCTGCCAGAACAAGTCCCTACAACTGGCAGTAAATCACATTTATATTCAGGCATTTCTGCGTGGAATGTTCTTGAAATCCTTGTTATCCTTGAAGTATTGATTATAATCTTATACTGAGAATAAGGATTTAACTGTATATCTGAAATATTCACAATAAAATCATAAAAACCGTCCTTTAATCCGGAAAAATAATTTTTTCTGATTTAACAGAAGTATTTATCCTAACATCAAGTATTTCATAGTAAAGTTCTCCTTTTGGAATATCTCCGCACTCAAGTTCAATAGTAGCATTTACAATTTTTAAGGAAGTATTATGAAAAGCTTCAGAAACCTATATAGAATTTCTGCATGAAGTACATCCAGCAAAAACAAAAACTGAAAATATAAAAAATAATGGTAATTTCTTCATTATTAAAAATTATTCAAATCCAATATAAAAAAGTATTTAATGACTGGCTGTTTTTTTCTGGTATCTTAATGTTTATATTGATAATTTTAACAGCAGGAGTTCCTATATGGAACAAGTACGGCAAAAGAAAAATCCCTTTGTTCTTCCATACATCTTTTGCAGGAACATTAATTATTGTTTCAATATTAAATATCCTGATAATTCTGATTCAATAATCACCAAAAAACTTTTTATCTGCGGATATCCTTAAATAAATTATGGATGCATGCTATATTAACATATCTAACAAAAAATCAAAAATTGAAAAAACAGAAAAGTTCATAGGGCCTGTTGATTTTGCACTTTACGAACTTGAGCGGACTCGAAGTTTTAAAGAGGATATTTATGACTCTAAAATCCCATTTTGTTTTGGAATTGGTCCCATGGCAGGCGGGATTCTGCCTGGTTTTAACAGATTAATCTTCTGCACACGTTCTCCGCAGATGGGTTGTTTCTTTATGAGCACAATAGGCGGAGCAGGAATTGCTCTTGAAAAAACAGGAATTAATTTTGTTTCAATAACAGGAAAATCAAAAAATCCAGTTATCCTTAAAATAAAAAACAATTCTGTTTCTTTTGAAGAAATAAAAAAAGAAGAACTTTCTAAAATATACGAAAAACAAGGACAAAGAAGTTTTTCAGATTATCTTCTTGAAAAATACAAAAATGAATACAAAGATATGTATTTCAGGATAATGACAGTAGGGCCTTCTGCATTTACAACAGATATGGCAGGAATCAACAGCATTTTAATTAAGAATGGAGAATTTGATCTTGGTGCAGAGGGCTGGGCAGGAAGAGGAGGATTTGGCTCAAAAATGGCAAGAGCTCATAATATCTGTGCTATAATTTTTGGAGGAGATAAGAATATAGAACTCCCGAAGAAATTAAAAGAAATAAAATTAATTGAAGAAGAATTTAGAACATTATATAATATGGGTATGGGCGAGAAAATAAATTCAGCAACTGAAAAATACAGATACTCTGAAAAATTAAAAACTGGAGGAACACACGGTGTCAATTTTGAAACTCTCGGCTCCTGGCTTCCTATGTTTAATTGGCAGTCTATTTATTTATCAACAGAAGAAAGAAAAAGTATCTATACCAATCTGGTAAAAAACAATTACTTGAAGCAGTTTAATGAACAGACAATAAAAACAAAAAAGTGGAAAAACTGCGGAGAAGCCTGTACTGCAATGTGCAAAAAAATAAACAATGGCAGGGAAAAAGATTATGAACCATTTGAATCCTGCGGTCCAAACTGCGGGATATTCAATCAAGATTCAGCAGAAAAACTTGAATTCTTTGTCTCAGATATGGGTTACTGCGCAATTGAATTTGGGAACTTAATTTCATTTGTTTTTGAATGTATAGAAAAAAAACTTCTTTTCAAAGAAGATGTCGGCATAAAAACAATGCCTGTTATTGAACCAAGAAAATATACTCTAAAATGTTCATCTATAAATGCAGAAGCAGGAGTTGAACTTACAAAAAACATAACTTATGGAAAAACAAAAGTCTGCCAAATTCTGCAAAAAGGAATTAGGACTGCCTGCAAGGAACTTGAAGTAATGTTTTTAGACAGGACAGAAGAGAGAAAAGTTCACTTTGTAGACTTGGCAAATTACATTCCTTTTGGGATATCTGGCTCAATAGCACCTTCAGAATATTGGATGCCTGGTTTTTATGTACCGCTCCCAATACAGGGAAAATTCTTTACTCATTATAGCCAAGATTTTATGACACCAAGAGAACTTGGAAGAAAATCAGCAGAGAGAACTATCTATGAAATGTTCTCAGAAAATACAGGAATATGCAGATTCCACAGGGGTTGGACAGAAAATCTTCTTCCAAGACTGCTTGAAATTAGATTTAAAAGAAAAATAGATTATTTTCAGCATTGTAAAACATTAATGCAGAAGATTTTGGATTATGACAAAAAATCTATGAGCACGCCTGTAATCTGGGAGTCAAAAAGAACAAAAGATATTCTAAGAAAATACATTGAAGAATGTGTGAATGTCTTCGGCGGAAATGATGAAAGCGAAGAATGGAATCAGAAAATGAAATTATTCCCAGATAAAGCAATTGAAGAATACTGGAACGAACTGCTTAAAGGAATCAATGAAATTCTAAAATGGTAAAAGAAAAAGATGGCTTCTGCATCTGCAGTCCATTGAACCGAATTTTTCTGCAGTTATTTTTCCATTAATCTTTTCTGCAAGAGAACACTCTATCCTTCTTTTTGTTTCTATTATAAAGGTATCAGTTATTTTGGCATATTTAAGAAAGTAATCTATATGCCCATGGAATTTTTTATTTTTTGATTTATGCCTTTCAATTCTTTTTTCAAGATTATTCAAAGCAGAGCCAACATAAGCATACTTCCCTGCTGGAAACAAAAAAGTTCCTAATTTTCCAATTTTAATTCTCCTGCTTTTACTTAATTTCATTATGAGAATATAAACTCCTTTCATATAACTTCAAAAAACATTAAAAGTCCCAAGGTAAGCATTATCAATCCTGCAAATAATTTCATATACTTTCTTTTTTCAACTCTCCACTCTTCTATTTTCTTTGTCCCGATTTCAAAATAAGCCAGATAAAATATTACAAATAAAGGCATAACAAAAATAAAGTTATACAAAGCCAGCATAGGTACAGCTGATAATCTTGTTGAATTTTTGGCAAGAAGAGAAAGTATCGCAATATACACCCCTCCTGTGCAGGGAAGTTCAAAAACAGAAACTAAAAAGCCAAGAATAATTGCAGAAGGAACTGTCGCCATCTGCACAAATTTCTTTATTGTTGGTTTTCTCGATTCTGGAATTTTAAGGGTAAACCCCCTGCCGTACCAGAAAAAATCTTTTACATTAATCAGCCCGGCAATTATTGCAATTATTGCTGCAATTCTGTAAATGCTTCTAGTCATACCTGATATTTGTATCACCTGAAATACACCAAATCCAGCAAGGAAATAAGTCAGATAAACAGATAATATGTAAAAAAATCCTATTTTAAGCATTTTTTTCTTTAAATTAACTGACATCAAGTAAGAAAGCAGGAATATCATAACAGCAAAGGCGCAGGGATTAATTGAATCAATAAGGGCAGATGTTATAATAATTGGCAGAGTAATTTCTGCTTTTGAAGTCTCTACATCAAGAGAAAGAACAGGATTTATGCAGGTATCTTTTTTGCATTTCATTATTTCTAATTCCAAATTATTGAGTATCCGACTATCTCCTGCAAAGTATTTATTATCAATAAAAACAATTGGAACGCTTATTATATCCTTATCAAAATTATATTTATCCATAAATTTCCTGTAAAGTTCATAATTCTCTGGATTGTAATAAACTTCTTTTTCTATTATTGAAATATTCTCATATCTTATTCTCATCTCTTCTAAAAAAGGTTTGACTCTTGCGCAGTGCGGACATCCTGTGCCGTAGAAATAATAAATAGATATATTTTCTGAAAAAGAAATTGAAAATAGAAATAAAACACCTGCTAAAAAAACAAATTTTTTCATCTATTCTAAAAGATAATCAACATTTAAAATATTTATTGTTAATTTTAGCGAATCATAACATTTAATAATTAAAAAAAAATAAAGAAATATAATGGGGTTAATGGACAAGTTAATTGTTACAGCAATCATTCTGGCAGTAGTAATAACCGGACTGCATTTTGGACTTCAAAAAATGACAGGAAGGGGTTTGCCGGAAATTTTCCAGATTTTAATGGAATTCCTAAGTCCAATTGAAGAAAAAGACTTGCAGGCAGTAACTCTTTCATCAATGACAAAAGAAGAAGTCATTGCAAAAGTAGGTGAAGAAAAATACAATCAGATTATTTTGGAAAAAGCAAATCTTGAAGAAAAATTCAAACAAGGAGAAACAACAATTGCAAAGATAAATAATAACACTGAATTAATGACAAAGATAAAATCCTCGCTTGGAGAAAAATTCTCAATTTATGTTTTTTCATTGTATACAAGCGAAGAAATAACTTTCAAGGTATTTGAATGGGTTATAGAAACAGAAAACGGTGCAGTAACAAAGTTTGAAAATGGAACACTGGGAAACCAGCAGGCATTTGTAAAAATTGGACAGGATATTGTTCCTGACTTTTTAGCAGGAGCAGACTCAGCAGTAATGATTGAGTGGGTAAAAAGCGGAAGCATAAAAATACAGCCTGCATCAATGGTTGCAAAAGCTCTGCCTTTGATTTCATCTATATCTGAAATTGCATAAGAACCTTTTTTTCTATCTTATTTTTTAATGAGTTAGTGAAAAATTCTTTAAATTCATTTGATTTCTTATTTTCTTTTGTCTAAAAAAGTATTTATACCTGATTATTTTATTTAAATGAATGGCGGTAAAAGAAGAATTTGTCTATGGTTTTGAATTATTAAAGAGGTATTTGATTCTAAGAAGAGCAGTATTAAAATTAGGTATATACGGCCCTACAAATTCAGGAAAAACAACTCTTGCAAACAGGATATCTATTGATTTCAAGGGAGAGAGATTCGGTTCAATTTCAAATATGCCCCACGAAACAAGAACAGTTCTCACAAAAGAAAAAGTTATGATAAAAAGCAAAGATGAAAAAAAACTCCTAATTGATTTAATTGATACTCCGGGATTTGAAACAAAAATTGACTACAAGAAATTTGTATCAAGAGGCATGAATACAAATGATGCAAAATCAAGAGCACAGGAAGCATCTCTTGGAGTAATTGACTCAATAAAAAAATTAAGGGATATAGACATGGCTTTAGTTGTTATTGATGCGAGAAAAGATCCGCTGAAAGAATTCAATATAGCTCTTCAAAGCTGTTTGAGTGTAAGAAAGATTCCTTGTATAATAATTGCAAATAAGATTGATTTAAAAACAGCAAACCCGAAAAAAGTAAAAAAAATATTTTCAGAATATCCTTCTGTTTCTATATCTGCGAAAAAAGGAATTAATATGGAAGAACTTTATCAGAAAGTTGTAAAAGAAGCAAACAAAAGTTCAAATCTGCTAAGAACTTTCAAGTATCGAGAATAGTAAAAATTCCTAAAGTTAAAAAATGCAGATACTTCTATTTAAATGCAAAAGACAAGTTTTTTAAGAGTTATTTTAATTATTATTATTCAATGGGTGAAGAATCAAAAACAGATTATGATAAAAGGATAGAAGAACAGATTAGAAAGGAATCTATAAAAGCAGAAATAAACGAAATCCAAAATCAGCTCCAAACCATATCTGAAAAAATAACTGAATTAAATGTAGTTTTTCTAAGTATGGATGAACTAAAAAAACACAAGAATAGGGAAATCCTGCTTCCTGTTGGAAGCGGTTTTTTTATGAAAGGAACCATATCTGGAGAGGAATCTGTTTTAGTAAATGTTGGAGCAGATGTTGTAATTCCAAAATCATTTGAATCAGCAAAAGAAACAATAAAAAATCAGAGAGAAGAGCTGGAACTCTTAAATTCGAGGCTGAACAAAGAACTTGAAAAAATTGCTCTTATAATGCAGGGTTATCAGTAAGAGGGAATCATAATGTTTGATTTTCTAAAAAAGAAATTAAAAGATAGTATTGACAAAGCCGGAGA
The DNA here is from genome assembly GCA_964628775.1 of Candidatus Woesearchaeota archaeon. GTDB lineage: Archaea > Nanobdellota > Nanobdellia > CAZVOT01 > CAZVOT01 > CAZVOT01. The sequence continues at coordinate 5,331 of CAZVOT010000004.1, read as the reverse complement.
AAAATTAGGACTCAAAAAAAAAGAACCTGAAAAAAAAATTGAAGAAGAACCTATTGAAAGAGAAGATATTCTAAAAACAGCAGAAAAGATAAAAGAGATAAATAAAAGTGCAAAAGGAATTGAAGATACACCTGAAAAAAAATTAAAAAAAACAGAAAAAGAACTCAAAGAATTCGGCAAACGACAGGAAAAGAAAACCAAGGAAGAGATAAAAGAAATAGAACAAAGTTTTGAGAAAAAAGAAGAAAAAAAGCCTGAAAAGAAAAAAGAAGAAGAAAAACCCCTGTCAGAAATTGAAAAATTAGAAAATGATTTTGAAAAAATAAAGGAAAAAACAATTGAATCTGAGTATATTACAGAAGACGGCGAAGATGGAGTAAAACAACTGGCAAAAGGGCTTGAAAAAATAAAACAGAGCATATCTGAAAAACCAGATAATTCATCAGAAAAAAGAAGTGGACTTTTTGGTATAATAAAAAAAGTAATAGAAAAAAAAGTATCTAAAGAAGAATTTGATTCTATATTTGAAGATATTAAACTTTCTCTTCTTGAAAATAATGTTGCATATGAAGTTGTAGAACTTATAAAGAATTCTCTTGAAAAAGAACTTGTCGGCAACACAATTACAAGGAATAAATTTGAGGAAATAATAAAAAAAACAATATCAAAAACAATTGAAAATATCTTGATAGAACCTGATGTAGACAAACTTCTTGAAGAAATCAAAAAAGGAAAACCTTATGTTATGATGTTTGTGGGTGTAAATGGTGTTGGAAAAACCACCTGCCTTGCAAAAACCGCAAAATGGCTTATGGATAAAAACTTCAAAGTTGTTTTTTCAGCATCAGACACATTCAGGGCAGCATCAATAGAACAGTTAGAAGAACATGCAAAAAATCTGGGAGTTAAAGTTATCAAACATCAATACGGAGCAGATGCAGCAGCAGTTGCATTTGATGCAATAACTCATGCAAAGCAGAAAGGAATAGATATTGTCCTGATAGATACAGCAGGACGCCAGCAGGCAAATGTAAATTTAATGGCAGAACTTGAAAAGATAAAAAGAGTCTGCAGTCCTGATATTTCAATATTCTGTGCAGATGCTTTGACTGGAAATGATGCAGTTGAACAGGCAAGAGAATTCTACAAAATTGTTGAGTTTAATTATTCAATTCTCAATAAAACTGATGTAGACAGAAAAGGCGGGGCAGTCTTATCTGTTGCTTACATAACAAAAAAACCTATTCTGTTTTTAGGAACTGGACAGAATTACGGCGACTTGGAGGTTTTTAGAAAACAAAAAGTGATAGAAAAATTATTTAATGAGTAATTTCTTGATTTTTAATATGGTAAAAAAGGAATATCTTTCGCAGGTTTCTCCTGACAAAGTATTTTTTCTCTCTCTTGATGTAACAGGAGCATCAAAATCTATCTGGAGTTTGGAAGAACTTCTAGAAACCTTAAAAGAACTGCCTGATGATGTAATTTCTCACCACATTTACAATGGAAAAAATGACTTTGCAAAATGGATAAGAGAAACCATTGGAGACAATGAACTTGCAGATGAACTGGAGAGAATAGGAAACAACAGGGAAGCCCTTCTCAGTGCAATGGAAAGAAGAATAAATTGGCTCAAAAAATTCTTTGCAAACCACAATCACAGATAGGTAAAAACCTCACTATTTTATTGTTTTTATAAACTTATTTTCTTTGAATTAATGAAAATTGTGGGATAATTAAGGATAATAACTTAGAAACTTATTTAAATAAAACCTTTGTTAATATTTTTTTAGGAGATGATTTAAATGATTAAGGGTAAGGAAAATAAAAAATTTACAAAAAATGAATTAAAAATGATTAGGCTTGTAAAAATTGCTGAACAAATTGTTTTAAAGGAAGATAAAAAATTATTTGAAGAACTTGCTAAATATTAATAGAGAATTTTTATTTAAGGTAGAAGATTCTAAAAAAAATCCATCTTATCTTAACAGATGATTTTTAAAATATTAATGTATTCTATAAAACTATGGCTCTTGAAAAATTTGGAGAAAAATTAAGGGAAGGAATTGCAAATATTGCAAAAAAAGTCCTGCTTAAAGACAGTGATATAGAAGAGTTCTGCCGTGAAATTCAAAGAACTTTAATTCAGGCAGATGTAGAGGTTTCTCTTGTTTTTGAACTTACAAAGAAAATAAAAACAAAGGCAATGAAAGAAGATATTCCAGCAGGACTTACAAAAAAAGAACATGTAATAAAAATTGTCTATGATGAAATAACTAACCTTCTTGGAAATGAAAAAAGCTCATTAATTCTCAGCAAAAAACCTGCAAAAATAATGCTTCTTGGACTTTTCGGTTCTGGAAAAACAACAACAACCGGAAAATTAGGTTATTACTTCAAGAGAAAAGGGGAGAAATGCCTTGTTGTAGAAACAGATACATGGCGTCCAGCTGCTTTTGAACAGTTAAGCCAGCTGGCAGGAAAAGTAAATATTGATTTTTTCGGCATTAAAAATGAAAAGAATCCTGAAAAAATAATAAAAAAAGCAGAAGAACTTTTTCCAAAATATGATATAATTATAGTTGACACAGCAGGAAGAGATGCTCTTGATAATGAATTAAGCAAAGAAATAAAAAAAATAGCAGAAGTTTTAATTCCTGATGAAGTTCTTTTAGTAATTTCAGGAGATATAGGACAGCAGGCAAGAGAACAGGCAGAAAAATTCAAGGAATTAGTTGGAACAACAGGAGTTATAATAACAAAACTTGACTCAACAGCAAAAGGTGGAGGAGCTATTAGTGCCTGTTCTGCAACAGAAACAAAAGTAAAATTCATAGGAACAGGGGAAAAAACAGACGAGCTTGAAGAATATGAACCAAAAAGATTTGTCTCCAGACTTCTTGGAATGGGTGATATAGAAAGACTGTTAGAAAAAGCAAAATCAGCAATAAAAGAAGAAGACATGGAAGATATGGAAAAACGCTTTATGGAAGGCAAATTAACTTTCCTTGATTTATACACTCAAATGGAATCAATAAAAAAGATGGGGCCTTTAAATAAGGTAATGTCCATGATTCCCGGACTTTCTGCAATGAATATACCAAAAGAATTTATGGAACAGGGAGAAAAATCTCTTGATGAATTTAAAGTAATAATGAATTCAATGACTTTTGAAGAACTCCAAAATCCAAAGATAATGAGTTCGTCCAGAATTGAAAGAATAGCAAAAGGTGCAGGTGTAAGCGAAGAAAAAGTAAGAGAAATCATAAAAAAACACGCAGAAATGCAGAAGATGACAAAAATGTTAAAAGGCAGGAACTTAAAGAATTTAATGAAGAACTTTAAGGGAATGAAAGGCTTGATGTAAAAAATATTTATAAGTTTTATTAAAATGAAATAAACAATGGACCTTATTATATTTCACTCAAAAAAAATAAAAAAAAAATTATATTTCTCTTCTTGAAATTTCAAGGTACATAGAAAACAATCCCAAAATTTTAAGAGAACTTGAAATAAGAAAGTATGAACACACAAAAATACAAACGCTCTGGGAAATGAACTTTAACAGATTTGAAACAGACCAGGATAAAAATGTAATTTATCTGAATCTAAACAACTGCAGATTAGAAGATTTATCACCTATTTCAAATCATATTCTTTCTATAGAAAATTTAAATGAATTGAATCTTCATTCTAATTTTTTGGAAACTCTGTCTGATAATTTTTCAAGATTAAAAGTCAAAAAACTGAATTTAGGCAGTAATTTTTTGAAAGAGATTCCAGAATGTATTTTTGGAATTTCTACTTTAGAGGAAGTTTACCTGAATGATAATTTGCTGGAAAATATTTCTTCAAATATTGAAGAATTAAAAAATCTAAAGAAAATAAACCTTTATCATAATAAATTAAGAGAAATTCCAGAAGAACTGCTGAATTTGGAAAACTTAACTGAAATTGATGTAAGGGAAAATCCTCTAACTAAAAGAATACAAAAAGAAAACTGCAGGATAATTTATTAATCCCTCCATTAAATATGAATTCTGAAATTTCTTTTATATACCCCTCAAGTTTGGTTTCATCTGCCAGTAATTTATGATAGTATTCTACTAACTTTTTATTGATAAATTCTTCTGAGTATTTTTCTGGAACTCCCTTTTGGCTAAGAATTAGTTTAAGCGGAGCATCATAAGTTTCTTTTTCAGAGTAGGTCATAATCTTTACAATGGTTTTATCGCTTTGAGAAGTGAAAAAAGATTCTCTTACGTTTTCTACATTGTTATTTTTCTTCAAAATCGGAAGTAACTCGTTAATCTTTAATTTCAATTGATTTTCTAATTCCTGTTTATTCATGCTCTAACCTCAACAGGGACTCTTATCCTTCCTGACATTAATCTTGGAAGAAGCGAATCTCTGATTTGTGATAGATTCTGGTTCTGTTTTGCGTTTTCAAATATCTTATGGAATAATTTCTTGATTATAGATTGGAATTGATCTAATACTTCCTTATTAGGTATTAATATCGACAGAGTTTTAACTTGTGTTTGATTAATGCCTGGCTGTGCGGCGTTAGAATTGAGATTTATTATGCTCTGAGTCATGTTTGGTCTATCCAACCACAAATATAAAAATTCTTGATTAACCTTATCGTTAGACCTTAGAATAAAAACATGCTCATTTATTGCACATTCCTTATAAGGATAATCATAATCAAAAAAAGATATTCTTCCTATCTTTGCACCATCTTTATACATGAGAACATCATTGTTTTTAACTATACCTTGTTTCATTTTCTCAAAAAATTCCCTGCTGATGTATTTCTCTTTAGAATAATCATGATTTGCAATTCCGTCAATATTTTCAGCTCCTATACTTGGGATTTCAGTTTCATCTGAATCTATACCTCCTTTAGGACGACTGCCAGATTCTATCTCTTTTAGAATATCATAAAATTTTCCAACTTTCCACCCTTTAGGTATCTCTCTTAACTCAGAATCAACCATCTCTCCACCAGAGCTTTTGTAAGGCTTGCCTTTCTCGTTTGGAAATTCAAAATCAATAAACCATCTTTTGAAGATTGCCTGCCCGATTGCCTCCAAAGTTTTGTTCATTTGTTGGTTGAGTTCGATTTTTGAGTCTAAGTCTGAGAGGATTTTGGCGATGGCCGATTGTTCTTCAATAATGGATGGTACACCAAATTCAAATAATTTTATCCTATTAGGAGAAGTATGCTTAACCGTAGAACCTGTGGCTGATCCAACTACAAAAAGATTATACTTTTTTGTCCTAAAAACCCAATATATAAAGTCGGAATCAACATCGTCTGATTTAAAC
>CAZVOT010000003.1:0-26202 GCA_964628775.1 Candidatus Woesearchaeota archaeon | reverse complement strand
TCAGTAGTTATTCCTTTATTTAATATTTTAAGAATTCTGTCGCTTCCAGACTCAACACCATAATGTATTCTCTGGCATCCAGATTTTTTCATTTTTTTAAGCATTTCAAAATTAACAGTATCAACACGCGCCCGTACATCCCAAATTATGTTTAATTTTCTTTTATTTATTTCATCACAGATATCAAAAACTCTTTTTTTATCAATAGTAAAGGTATCATCATAAATCAATATTTCTTTTATCCCTAATTTCTGGCAATATTCCATTTCATCTGCAACATTTTTTGCAGAACGAGCCCTAAATATTTTACCGAGGTGAGGTCTGCTGCAGAAATTGCACATAAACGGACACCCTCTGCTGGTAATCATAGTTGTTATTGGCTTTCTTTTAGATATTAATGAGCAATATTCCTTATAAGGCGTTAATTCTCTGTCTGGAAATGGAAGTTCATCAAGATTTTTTATTAATTCAGGGTTTCCTGTGTTAACAATCTTGTTGTCTTTTTTAAAAACCAGTCCTTTAATCTTAGTTACATCTTTATTATTTTCAACTGCATTTAATAATTGATTAAATACGATTTCGCCTTCTCCAAGACATATATAATCAAAACAATCAAGATTTATTGTTTCAGTTGGATAAATATTAGGATGTTGTCCTCCAACAACAGTTATAATCCCAAGATTCTTGCAAATCTTTGCAGTTTTAATAGCATCTAATAATGTAAAAGTCAATGCCTGTATTCCCACAACATCAGGATTTCTCTTTTTAATTTCATGTTCTAAATTTTTATAATTAATACCTTCAGCAGAACAATCCAATACTTCCACTTTATGAGAAGAGAATTTATTTACATATGTGGCAATAGATAAAAGCCCAATGGACGGACTTATTCCCCGCTCTTCTTCTACAAATTCAGGAAGATTTGTTCTAAGAATATTCTCAAATGGTGGTTGGATAAGCAGTGCTCTCATTTTTTAATTACGGCAAATAATTGATTTAACATAAAAAAATCAATTCCCAAAAAATTAAGTATATCTTCAAAAAAATCTTCAAAAGGAAAACCAAAAGGAGTTACCATAAATTTTCTTTTTTCAATAATTTTAAAGTCATTGAATAATTCACTTAATTTTTTGAAATTATAACATTCATAGTGTATATCATTTTTTAGATATTTTATTTTTTTTGCAATACTCTCAAAAAAAGGGACAGGAGTAGTTAAAATTATTAATCTCTCTTTTTTTAGAACTCTTTTAGCTTCTTTTACAAAATTTTCTGGATTTTTAAGATGTTCAATAACAGCAGTTAACATTAAAGCATTAATTGAATTATTCTTAAAAGGGAGGCATTCTGCATCACAAGAAATTCCTTTATATAAACTATATTTTAACAACTTGTTATTATAATCCGTTCCAATAACTTGTGAATCAGGTAGATTCCTTTTAATAATCTTTAAAGATTCACCATCAGCAGTACCGATATCTATTATTTTCAAGGGGTTATACTTACTTAAAATATTTAAAACCATCTTCGTTCTTTTTTTAAAACGATATTGTATATCTTTTCTTTTGTTTTTTTCAAAATGAAATGATTCATCATATATGGTATGTATCTTAATCACCTTTTTTCATATCTGCCAAAAATCCAAACAAGATTAATTGCAGTCCAGTTGTTAAAAATAAAACAGAAAGTATGGGCTTTGCTGTACTACCAACATATCCAATAGTAAACCACTGATAAATTAAGTAAAGTCCAATTATCAGCCCAATAAACATTGAAGATAAACCAAAGAAACCAAAGAATTTTAATGGTTTAAAATCACGGTAAACCCTAAGAATATTAATCATTGCATTTTGAGCATAATGAAATGAATTGTTCATTAATCTAGATTTGCCGTCTTTTCTTTTTAAGAATGTAACTGGAACTTCAACAATTCTAAACTTTTGCATACTAGCTCTTAAAATAACTTCTTGTGTATAAGTATAATCAGACATTACCTTAATCTTTTCTGCAATACAAGGTAAAAATGCTCTAAATCCTGTCTGTCCGTCGCTTATTTTTAATCCAGTAATATTGGATATCAATCTGCTAAATGCCTTATTTCCCAATCTTTTTATCAAAGGCATTTTTTCAATTTTACCTTTAAATCTAGAACCAAGAACTAAATCAGCTTCATCTTTAATCAAAGGTTCTAACAATTTAGGCATTTCACTTGCTAAATATTGTCCGTCAGCATCAGTTTGAATAATTAAATCTGGTTTTAATTTTAATATCTCTTTCATTCCAGTTCTATATGCCTCTGCAAGTCCTTTATTAACAGAATGTCTAACAACTACTGCCCCTTCTCTTTTTGCAATTAAAGAAGTTTCATCAGTTGAGCCGTCATCAACAACAATTATTTTTATATTTCTGCCAAGTAATTTTTTAATATCCCCAATAACATTAGAAATAGTCTTTTCTTCATTTAATGCAGGTATAAACACACATATTAACTTGTTATCTAACTCTTTTAAGTCCATTTATTAAATAGTTAAAACCAAGGTTTTTATATATTTGTGTTTAGTTTTTTATTATTATGGACTTAGCATTTGTAATTCCTCGTTTAACAGAAGTAGGCGGAGCAGAGAAATATTTGTATAATATTGTTAAGCATTTATCTAAAAATAATGATTGTATTATCTACACATTAAAATATGATAAAAAACGTTATCCAGATGTTAATATCAAAGAAATTAATTTAACAGGATTCTTAAATAAAAATCCAGGAGGAATCAGTACAATATTAGATGTTTTTTCAGTATTAAAAATGCAAAAAAGAATTCCAAAACATCACGAAATATATAATACTCACATATTTCCAGCAAATTTGCTTAATCTGCCCAGTCATGTCTGGACAGCACAAGAGCCTCCAAGAATGTTATACGATTTAGAAAATGAAACATTAAATAATCTAAATTTCACTAAAAAACAAATAGCAAGAATTTATTTCCCATTATTAAGATATTATGATTTAAAAAAAACAACAAAAAATGTTTCCCAGATAATAGCAAATAGCACTTATTCAGCAGATTATATTAAAAAAATATATAATAAGCCCATAAAAGTTATCTATCCAGGAATTGATGAAAACCTGCTCAAAATTAAGAAGTATACAGCAGATGAAGATATTATACTTAGTGTTGGCAGATTATACAAAGCAAAAAGAATCAATTTAATAATAGAAGCATTTAGTAAAGTAAAAAACGCCAAATTAATAATAATAGGTGATGGCCCTGAAAGGAATAATTTAGAAATATTATCCAAAGGATTAAACATCGAATTTACAGGCAATATCGGTGAAAAAGAATTATACAAATATTATTCAAAAGCCAAATTAACTATCTACACCCCTTTAAGGGAAATGTTTGGTATGGTTCCAATGGAATCAATTGCATCAGGAACCCCCGTAGTAGCAGTAAATGAAGGAGGATTTACAGAAATAATAAAAGATTGTGCAATACTAACTAATTCAGATAGCACAGAAATAAGTAAAGCAATAAATGAATTATTAACTAATAAATCTAAATATAAACAAATGTCAATAAAAGGAAGAGAAATAGCAAAAGAATATACTTGGAAAAAAACAGCAGAAGAAACAGAAAAATTATTCAAGCAATTATTGATTGAAAAAGCTTAATTAATAAAGGGGTTATTTTTCTAATATCATATTTCTCGGCAAATTTTCTAAGATTTTTTGGTTTTTGTTTAAGCATCAAATTAATTGCATCAGCCCAAGCATTAACATCATAAGCATTAACTAAATATCCATTTTTTCTATTAACTAATTCATTAAGCGGAGGCACATCGCTGACAATAACTGGTTTATCCAGAGCCCAAGATTCAAGAAGAACTATCCCAAAACCTTCAACAACAGAAGGATTAACAACAAATTTAGATTCATTAATTAATTTTAATTTCTCCTCATGATTTATCCTTCCAGTAAATATAATATTCTTATTAACTTTTAATTCAACAGCAAGTTTTTCCCAGATATTCTTCATAGGGCCGTCGCCGGCAATAATAAATTTTATTAAAGGATTTCTTTTAATTATAAAAGGCATAGCTTTTATAATTACATCAATATTTTTGTAGAATACATGTCTTCCGATAAAACAGAATTGATTCTTGATGCTTGTTTTTTTTACTTTATACTCTTCTAAATCAATAGCACAAGGGATATTGCTTATAATTTTCTTATTAACTCCAGCTGAAATTAAATCATTAAAACTAGCATTACTTATTGTGTGGAATTTATTCGGTTTAAATTTAAGAATTAATTTTTCTATTAAAGGTCCAATAAAAGATATTTTCTTATTAATTTCCTTTTGTTTGCTCCAATTTTTCCAAAAACCTTTGTTGGAATAAACATCAAAAACACTTATTACAAGGGGTATTCTAAGTAATTTAGAAACTATTCTGGCGCTTATACTCGGAGCATAAGTGTTTGAGTGAATTATATCATAACTTCCAGCAATTTCAAGTCCTTTTCTAAAAGAACTAAAAACAAAAGACAGGTTATCTATAATATTCATATTAAGATGTCCTTTATAATTAACAGATTTGCCAACTCGATAAACTTTAATTCCATCTATTTCTTCAAAAGCCAAAGTACCTTGCAGCTTCTGAGTAATAATACTAACTTCATGTCCTTCTCTAACTAATTCTTTTGCAAACTGAAAGAACAAGTATTCTCCTCCTCCGTATATAGCAGGAGGGTACAATTGGCAAAATTGAAGTATCTTCATCTTTTTTTTAATTCCTTTATTAAAATGTCAATCATCAGCCCGTACCCGATTGAAAAAAGCCCGAGCATTATGAACATAGAAGAGAGTATAGCTCTTCCAGGTGTAGTAAGTGTTCCATAAACTAAAAAATTCCAAAAAGTATCAGCGCCGATAACAGCACCTAAAAAGAAAATAATCCCTCCAACATATCCAAAAAGAGAAAGAGGATTATAATCTCTAATTAATCTTACAGTTGTTCCAAGAATATAAAATCCATATATCTTTTTTTGTTTAGAATTTCCAACTCTTTCGCTATACTCAATAGGAATTTCAGCAATTCTAAGATTATTTTTTATAGCTTCAATTAGCATTTCAGAAGCAAGAGGCATTCCAGGCGAATACATCTGTAATTTTTCAAGAGAACTCTTTTTAATCGCTCTCATTCCAGTTTGTGAATCATTGATATTCATTCTATAAAGTGTATTTAAGATAAGAGTTAAAACTTTATTTCCAAAAATATTAGAAAAACTCATATTTTTAAGAGTCATATTCCTCTTTCCAAGGACAATATCTGCTTCATTATTCAAAATAGGTTCAACTAGTTTAGGGATAAAAGAAGGATTATAAGTAGAATCTGCATCCATCATTACAATAACTTCTCCCTTAGCGAATTTAAAACCTTGAACCAAAGCATCGCCGTATCCATTAGATTTTTGATAAATCACCTTTGCACCCAATTTCTTCGCTTTTAGGGCTGTATCATCCTCAGAATTGTCAATTACAAGTATTTCTTTATCTATTTTTATTTTATTTATCTCTTCCATTACCTTTTCTATAGCAGGTTCATTTTTAGTAGGCAAAACTATACTAATCACAAAATTACAAAAATAGAAGCAATTAAATAACTTGCTGTATAAGTTAAATTTTAAAAACCCTATATCATCCATTTTACAATGGATAAAAAAGAGATATCTGTCCTTTTTTTAGTATTAGGAATAAGTCTTTTTTTTAGAACTGATTACTGGCAGAAAAACGAATTTCTTTTTGACTCAGATCCCTATTTCCACATTGGCGTAATTGAAACAATAAAAGAAAATAATGGAGAATTTCCAAAAATATATACTCTAGCAGGATACCCAAACGGCAGAGAAATATTAGAACCAGAGGGACTTTATTACATTGCCTATTTCTTTGATTTTTTAGTAAATAACCTCTTCTGGACAATAAGAATTTTAGGAGTTATATTCGGACTTTTAAGTGTCTTGGCAGTTTATTTTTTATCAAATGAAATTTTTAAAAACAAAACAATTTCTTTTTTATCTTCTATTCTTCTTGCATCTAATCTCTCAAATATCTATAGAACTTCAAATCATTATAGAGGCGAGATGTTCTTTATAGTCTTTTTTCTTTTTGGATTTTATTCATTAATAAAGGGGCTAAAAAGCAATAAATTAAAATTTTTTATTTTATCAGGAATTATCTTTGGAATTTCTTCCTGGTTCTGGAACGGCTATAAATTTATAATTCCCATACTTCTAGGTACATATCTATCTTATAATCTTTCAAAAGAATTAAATAAGAAATTAATACTAAATCAAACAACACCTCTTCTTTTAACATATTTAATTTTTTATATATCTCACTATTTAAACATAATAAAACTTGATTTTTTGCACAATGAATTTTTAATCGGTTCTGTACTTTTAATTTCATATTCCTTCTTTTTAATGAAATTTAAAAAATTAAAATTATATCACAAATTGCTTCCTCTAATTATTGGAGGGGTTCTATTTTTAATCATAAAACCTGCTTTATTTATTGAAATAATAACAGGACAAGGTTTAGTAATAGCCAATCAAAGGGTATATCAATCAATAAGTGAACTTCAGCCAATCAGCATATACTTCTTAACCATAGTCCACAATTTTATTATTTTCTTAGCTCCTATCGGAGGATTCTTGGTATTTTTCAGTAAAAAAACAAAATTCAATAATCTCCTTTTTGCATTTTCAATTTTTTTCATTATTTTTTCAGTATTCTCTCTTTTAACAGAACAAATTAATTTTTTGAAAATTTATCTCAATTCTCCTTTTTTTATAGGAAGAACAGAAGCATCTGTAAATTACTCCAATTCAACAGCAGGTTCTTTATTATTATCAGATATTTTAACATCTCTTCTTTTATTCACGCCGACAATTCTGCTTCTATTCTTTTTTATAAAAGATAAAAATTCAATAGAAAAGAATAATTTATACTTGCTTCCTTTCTTTTACATAACTTTTTTCATAGGTTTTACTTCAAGAAGATTCTCTTTTTTATCAAGTCCAGTTATTTCAATTTTTGGAGCTGTTTTTCTTTATTATTTCATAAGCTCAACATTACAATTGTTTTCAAATTACTTTAAAATAAAAGATTTGAAAAATAAATCTGTTTATTATTTGTCCATTTTTTCAATTTTACTTTTTTCCTTTTATCTAACATATATTTCAATGGATAAAATATCTAACCCTCTATTAAATTCAGCAATGAATTCAGCATTAATATGGCTTGAAAATAACTCAGAATCAAACTCAACAGTTCTTGCTTTCTGGGATAGAGGCGCATTTGTAGAAAGTATTGCAAGAAGAGCAACTTTTGTAGATTCAGTAAATCAAATGCCGGAAATTATTGAGCCAATTTGTTCTTTTTTCCTAACTAACAACTCACTGCCTCTGCCGGCAGATTACATCTTTGTAGATATAGAATTAATCCTCAATATAGCAGCAATGCAGATGGTTTCAGGACATGAAGATGTAATTATAACTCCTTTTACGCTGGTATCAGTAGAAGATAATCACGCATTATTTTCAGGAATAGCAGGAAATATAGACATTTTACTATTAGAAAATATGTCTTTTGCAGTTCTTTCAATGAACGGCAAGAGATACTTTTCAGAATGCTTGATGTTAAGAGATAAAACAGAAATTACAAGATTTACTTATAATTCCTCATTCGCAAGAAATGCAGGGTTCAACGATTATGTAACAGGCTGTATTTACGCAGAAGGAAACCTGGCAGTCTGGGCTTCAGATTCAGCACTAAAATCAAATCTCTTTGACTTATTATTCTTAGATGGAAAGCAGAATAAATATGTAAGCAGGTTAGTCTTTGACAACAAAAATGCAAAAATCTACAAAGTTTAAACCTTCCTTCTAAAAAGGAAAGTAATATATTGAAATGCTGACAACACACCAGATAATTATAGCAGAAAGTATCTGTTTGTCTTTAACAATAAGTTCAGTTCTCCTGGCAATAACACTTCCAGTCTTTACAAGGAAGAGATATCTGAATATAATAAAAACAGCAATAGGTATTGTACCCATCATAATGTTGTTGGAAGTTTCAGCCAAAAAAGTATAAAAAGAATAAGCAGCAAGAAGAAGTCCAGCAGTTATGTTTTCAAGAGAATTTAAAATTTCAAGAGAATAAAACTTAAAAACAGGTTTGCTTTTTTCTGCATTTTTTCCAAGCAGAATAAGTTCAGAATATCTCTTGCCAATAGCAAGAAACAAAGCCAGTAAAAAAGTAATTAAAATAAGCCAGTTGGAAGTATTTACATTTGCAGCAATAATCCCGGCAGTAGTTCTTATTAAAAAATTAAAAGAAATCAAAAAAACATCAATTATAGCAGTATTTTTAAGCCAGAACGAATAAATTTGAGTTGATAAAAATAAAGCAAAAATCCACAAAATAAAAACAGGATTTAATTTATAAGAAATTAAAAAAGAAAGTCCAAATAAGATTACAGCCAAAATTACTGCTTCTACAATTTTAATTTCGCCGGCAGCAATAGGACGTTCCCTCTTTTCAGAATGAATCCTATCCTTCTTTACATCAACTAAATCATTTATTATATAATTACACGAGGAAATACAGCAAAGAGCAAAAAATCCAATAATAACATTAATTAGAGAAGGAAAATCAAGAACCCTTCTTGCAAAAATTATAGGAATAAATATTACTAAATTCTTATACCACTGGGAAACCCTAAAAAGTTTCAAGTACTTCATCATAAATATAACCAACACTTTCTAATTAAATATTTTTACTTATCAAAAAGTAAAAGAGATAGGTTTAAATATTTAGGTATATTACATTTTTATCTCATATGTTACAAAAATGTAGTATATTCAAAGTTTTAGCAGTATTTTTTGATGAACCAACTAAAGAGCATTATCTATCTGAAATCTCTAAAAAAACAAAATTAGCTCACACATCTGTAAAAAAATATCTAAATGAATTAAAAAAGACGAATATTTTATTTGAATATGAACAAAAAAAAGGAAAAAGAATATTTCCCGTATACAAAGCAGATATAGATAAATTACAGTATAAAATAAATAAAAGATTCTTTAATATTCTTAAATTAGAAGAAAGCGGATTAATAGAATTTTTAAAAAATGAACTTCAGCCAAGGTCTATAATCCTATTTGGTAGTTTTTCAAAAGGGGAGGATATAGAAAACAGCGATATAGATATATTTATTGAATGTGAAAAAGAAAATTTAGAATTAAAAAAATTTGAAAAAAAGTTAAATAGAAAAATAGAGATTAAATTTAATGAAAATTTCAATAATTACTCAGAAGAATTAAAAAATAGTATTTTAAATGGTATAATTTTAAGAGGATACTTGGAGGTTTTTAGATGATTATAAAATCAGAGGATAATTTCAACAAAGCAAATTCTCTTGTTAAGATGGCTAAAATTACTCTTGAAAGATTAAATTTAATAGACAACGAAAAATACCCAACAAATGCTATTTTTGATTCAAAGAAAATGAGTCTATACTCCGCAGTTTGTTGCGATTCATTTTCTGGAGTAAAAATCCCCTAATGCTCACACAGCAGGCTAGTGGGGATTTTTACTATTATGACATTCTTCACAAAATTATGGAATCTATAACCTGTTTAGATGGATTAAAAATAAAAGGTGAAGGAGCTCATAAAGAGATTATAGATTATATTTCAAGAGAATATGATTTGAGAGGTTCAGATAAAGTATTTCTTCAGGAATTAAGAGACTACAGAAATAAAATTTCCTATGAAGGGTTTATAATTAAATCTAGCTATATAAAATCAAATAAATCCAGAGTAGAACAATTAATCAAAAGATTATTAAACATTTTTGAATCTAAACTAAACTAATTTTAGTAAATAACAAAAGGATCTATTTTTGAGATTTGAAAGTGCAGTATCTAAACTTCTTTTTTAATTGTGTGATTTCCAATAAAATTAAAAATAATCCTAATATGATTCATATGATGAAAATCTCAATATTTGGCTCAGGTTATGCAGGATTGGTAACTGCCTGCGGGCTTTCAAAATTTTATGAAGTAATCTGTGTTGATATTGATAAAAATAAAGTAGAATCAATAAACAAAGGAATCTGTCCCATTTACGAACAAGGAATTGAACAATATATAAAAAACATAAAAGCAGTAACATCAGCAGAAAAAGCAGTAAAAGAAACAGAAATTTCATTTATCTGCATAGGAACTCCTTCAAAAGAAGACGGCTCTTTTGATTATAAATTCTTAGAATCAGTTTCAAGAAGTATAGGCAAGGTTCTAAAAGAAAAAAATTCTTTTCATATAGTTGTAGTAAAATCAACAGTAACACCAGGAACAACAGAAGAAATAGTTCTTCCAATTATTGAAGCAGAATCAAAAAAAACAGCAGGAAAAGATTTTGGAATTTCAATGAATCCAGAATTTCTAAAAGAAGGAACAGCAATAGAAGATTTCTTGAGTCCAGATAGAATAGTAATAGGAACAATTGACAATAAAACAAAAACAATTCTAAACGAACTATACAAACCTTTTAATTCAGTAATCTTAAACACAGATATAAAAACAGCAGAAATGATAAAAATAGCATCAAACAGTTTCCTGGCAGCAAAAATTTCTTTCATAAATGAAATTTCAAATATATGCAGAAAATTAAAAGTAAATTCCTATAAGACAGCAGAAGGTATGGGCTTAGATAAAAGAATAGCACCTTACTTCCTGCAGTCAGGAGCAGGTTTTGGAGGTTCATGTTTTCCAAAAGATATAAAAGCACTAATTGCAAAATCAAGAGAACTAAATTACGAACCCCAGTTGCTAAATGCAGTTCTAAAAATCAATGAAAATCAGCCAATAGAAATAATAAAAATGTTAGAAAATAAACTGCCAAGTTTAGAAAACAAGAAAATATCCATTTTAGGACTCTCTTTCAAGCCAAAAACAGATGATATAAGAGAATCACCTTCTATAAAAGTTATTTCAGAACTTCTCTCAAAAAATGCAGAAATTCACGTTTTTGACCCAATTGCAATGGAAAATACCAAAAAAATCTTTGAAAATAAAGTAAATTATTCAAAAAACATATCAGAATCTCTAAAAAATGCCTCTGCCTGCATAATAATGACTGATTGGGAAGATTTTAAAAAGTTAAACAAAGATAATTTTAGTATAATGAAAACAAAAATAGTTATAGACGGAAGGAAAACTATTTCAAATTTAGAAGATATAGATTATTCAAGTTTAGGAGGACAAGAATGTTAGGAATCATCCCAGCAGCAGGAAAAGGAACAAGAATGCTTCCCTTTACAAGAGCCCAGCCCAAAGAATTAGTAATGTTTGGAGAAAAACCAGTAATAGAAAGAACATTAGATTCACTGAGAGACTCAGGTATAATTAAAGTTTTTATAATAGCTGGACACAAAAAAGGAGCATTAATGGATTATGTCGGAAATGGCAGTTTATTTGGAACAAAAGTATCCTATGTTCATCAAGAAGAAACAAAAGGACTGGGACACGCAGTACTCTGCACAAAAGATTATATAGAAGACTTAAAAGAAGATGATTTTGTAGTTTTTTTAGGAGACACAATAATAGAACCTTCTGTAAATCTAAAAGAAATGATTGAAGTTCACAAAAAAAATAATTCTTTTGCAACAATTCTAGTTGAAGAAGTAACTAATCCAGAACATTATGGAGTTGTAAAATTAGATGGTAATCAGATAAAAGAAATGTTTGAAAAGCCAAAAACAGATGAAGAAAAAAAGAAATTTGAATGCAATGGAAAATTCTATGCAGTAGCAGGATTCTACATTCTAAACAAAAAAATCTTTGAATACCTAGAAAAAACAAAGCCTGGCAAAGGCAATGAAATACAGCTTACAGATGCAATACAAGCAGGAATAAAAAATAATGAAAACGCCTATGCAACAATATTAAAAGGAAAAAGAATAGATGTTGGAAACTGGAATTATCTAAAAGAAGTAAGAGATTACTTCAAAAATATGTCTGATAACGAACTTGAAGAAAAAATAAAAGAAAGAAATCAAAAAATGGAACTGTTAAAAAATGGAAGCAATTAAAAATAAAAAAATTTTAGTAACAGGTGGAGCAGGTTTTTTAGGTTCTTATGTCAGCGAGTATTTATGCAAAAATAATGAAGTAACAGTACTGGATAACTTATCTTCAGGAAGCGCCAAAAACATAGAACACATAAAAAGCAGAATAAAATTTGTCCAGCAGGATATATCAAAACAATTCATCACAAATGAAAAATATGACATTATTTTTCATATGGCTTCTCTGGCTTCTCCCAAATTCTACCAAAAATTCCCAATAAACACATTAGATGCAAATGTTTTTGGAACAAAACAAATGCTCGAACTTGCCAAGAAAAATAATGCCATCTTCTTTTTTACATCAACATCAGAAGTGTACGGCAATGCACAAGTTGTGCCTACACCCGAGAATTATTATGGTTATGTAAATTCATTCGGACCCCGTTCCTGTTATGATGAATCCAAGCGATGTGCAGAAGCATATATTTATTCTTTCATACAGCAGGAAAAAGTTGATGCAAGAATTGTTAGAATCTTCAACACCTACGGCGAAAGAATGTCAAATGAAGACGGCAGAGTAATTCCAAATTTCATAAATCAAGTATTAGATAAAAAACCAATAACAATTTATGGAAAGGGTTCTCAGACAAGAAGTTATTGTTATGTTTCTGATTTAATAGAAGGCTTTATGAAAATTCTCTCATCAAAAAAAGAAAAAGTTTGCGGTGAAATTTTTAATTTAGGCAACCCCGAAGAATACACTGTTTTAGAACTAGCAGAAAAAATAAAAAAAATGATGAATTCCAATTCAAAAATAATATTTGAACCTCTTCCAAAAGATGATCCAGTTAGAAGAAAGCCGGATATTTCAAAAGCAAAAAAAATATTAGACTGGGAGCCAAAAATTAATCTGGAAACCGGACTCAAAAAAACAATAGAATACTTTGAAAAAGTGAATTCCTAAATGAAAAAACATATCTTAGTAACAGGTGGAGCAGGTTTTATCGGCTCTTACATAGTTGATGAACTCCTAAATCAAGGACATGATGTAAGAATTTTAGATAATTTTGAGCCCCAAGTTCATAAAAAAGAACCTAATTACTTGAATAAAAATGCAGAATTTATCAAAGGGGATATTCTAAATAGACAAGACATAGAAAAAGCCATTCAAGATATTGATGTAATTTTTCATGAAGCAGCAATGGTGGGTGTCGGGCAGTCAATGTACCAGCCAGCGAGATATGTAAAAATAAATACCTATGGAACTGCTTTGTTATGGGACTGTATGGTAAACTCAAAAACAAATGTAAAAAAATTCATAGTTGCATCTTCAATGTCAACATACGGAGAAGGCAAATACAAATGTGAAAATTGTGGTGTAGTTTATCCTTCTCTAAGAAGTGAAGAACAGTTAAAAAAAGGGATTTGGGAAATGCTCTGTCCAAACTGCAGTAAAAAACTTTCTCCTCTTCCTACAGATGAAAAAAAACCGCAGGACTGCCAGTCAATATATGCTCTTTCAAAAAAAGATCAGGAAGAAATGACTCTTATGATAGGAAAAGCCTATGGAATTCCTTCAATAGCACTTAGATACTTCAATGTTTATGGGCCAAGGCAGTCCTTGAATAATCCTTACACAGGACTCTGTGCAATATTCAATTCAAGAATAAAAAACAACAACCCGCCTTTAGTTTACGAAGACGGACTTCAGACAAGGGACTTTGTAAATGTAAAAGACATAGCATCAGCAAATATTTTTGTAATGGAGAACAGCAGTGCAGATTATAATTCTTTCAATATAGGAACAGGGATACCCACATCAGTTTTAGATATAGCTAAATTATTAATCAAGGGACATAATTCAAAATTATCGTCTGAAATAGCAAAAACATACAGAAAAGGAGATATAAGGCACTGCTATTCAGACATATCAAAAATTAAAAGTCTGGGCTGGACGCCGAAAATAAAATTAGAAGAAGGAATAAATGAATTAATTTCCTGGGCAAGAGAAGAATCAGCAGAGGATAATTTTGAAAAGGCTCAAGCAGAATTAAAAGAAAGAAAACTCATCTAATCAAATTTCTAATTATCTCAAAATCTTCTCTCCAAATTAATTTCATAAAAACAGCAGAAATCAAAAAAGTTATAGAAGAAGCAGACAAAATTACTAAAAGTCCAAGAATATCCTCATTAAGATAATTTAAACTATTAATTACAAATAACATAACTATAGAACAGACAATTGCTTTTGCCAAATCCCTTTTTGGAAATTTAAAAGATATTTTTCTCCTAGCCATTATAAAAAAATAAAGAGAACTGCTTGAAACTCCGATAAAAGAAGCAAATGCAGTGCCAAGTGCAGCAAATTTACTGCTGAGTAAAAAACAAAGCAAAAAAGTCAAGGCAAATTGTATTAAAGTTCCTTTTAGAATAATCTCAGGTTTTCCGTGTCCAAATAGAATTGAACGGTAAACATGAGATATAATAAAAAATATCTGCCCGAGTATTATTAAGGATAAAACAATGCCCGAACCAGAAAAATCTTTTCCAAAAATAGTTAAGATAATCCTCTCTCCAAGCATTACAAGAATTGTTCCAGCAAAAAAAGAATAAATAACTAAATACTTTACTGCTTTCTCAAGTTTTTTAATAATTCTTTCTTTCTTGATTAATCCTTCCGATATTTCAGGAGCAAGTGCAGATTCAACACCCTGTCCTAAAGTCAAAAAAAGTCCGGCAATGACCATAGAAATAGAATAATAAGAAACCTGCAGTCCAGAAATCTTTCCAAGAAATAAATTTTGTATATGTACATTTAACATTTCAAAAACAGAAAGCAAAGTCATAGGTATAGACAGCTTCCAAACCATAGATTTGAATTTATTCTCAATCTTCTCTTTTTTAATTCTGTATCCCAAAAACAAGATTATCCCAGATATGAACATAAGTCCATAAGAAAAAACATAACCAAGAACAGCGCCAATAATATCTAATCCCATTATTATCAAAACAACAACAGCAAATTTAGAAATAGAAAAAACTAAATCCACCGCAAAATAATTCTTCATATCTTTAAGTCCAACAAAAATTTCCTGGAAAATGTTTGAAACCGCACTGAAAAATAAAATAATTGAAAATAAAGGCAGAATCAAACCAAGATACTCATCCCTGCTGTAATAATTAGAAATTAATCCTGAAGATAAAAAGAAAATAAGTCCAAAAGTTAAAGCAATCAAAATTCTATTTTCAATCAAATAATAAATTATTCCGTTTTGTTCTTTTTTGTATTTAGGTATCAAGAAAACAGCAGGAGCATGAAATCCAAGCATAACAATCATTAGAAGTATAGTAAATATGCTGTTGGCAATAGAAATAGAACCATATTTTACAGCTCCTAAATTATTAGTAAGAAAAGAAACAACAATAATACTAATCAAGCTTATTGCTATTTTTCCTAAAGTAAAATATAAAGTATTTTTTGCAGCGCCAGCCATACTTTTTAAAAGCACTCATTAAGTTAAATAATTACCTTTTTTAATACTAATAAAATAATTATTTTTATGGTAAAAGCAAGCATTATCCTGCTAAATTATAATGGAAAGAAGTTTCTAAAAAATTGCCTGGACTCTCTGCTAATTCAGACATACAAAGATTTTGAAATAATATTTATAGACAACAATTCAGAAGATAAAAGTGTCTCTTTTGTTAAAAAGAATTACAAAGACAAAAGATTAAGAATACTTGCAAGAAAAACAAATGACGGATTCTCAGGAGGAAACAATGCAGGTTATGAAATCTCAAAAGGAAAATTCATAATTCTCCTGAATAATGATACAATAGTAGAAAAAAATTGGCTGAAAGAACTGATAGAAAAAGCAGAGTCAGATAAAAAGATAGGCATAGTTCAGTCAAAGATACTTTTTCCAGATAAAAAAATAAACAGTGTTGGCGGAAAATTTTATTTCCCATTTATAGCAAAAGACAAAGGATTTTTAGAGGAAGATAAAGGACAGTATGAATTTGATTCAGAAATAGAATTTGCCTGCGGATGTTCCTTGTTGATAAAAAGAGAAGTTTTGGAAAAATTAGGATACCTATTTGATAATAAATATTTTATCTACTACGAAGATGTTGATTTAAGTTTAAGAACAAAAAAACTTGGCTGTAAAGTAGTTTATGCCCATAAATCAATTTTAATCCATTACGGCAGTGCAACAATGAAAGCATCTCCAAAAGCAGTTTTCTTGTCAACAAGGAATAAGTATTTTACATTAAAAAGGAACAAAATATTTTATTTAATTCCATTTGTTTTGTTCTGGGATGTCCTTTCAATAATCCAAAATATATTTAAAAACAAAGAAAAAACAAAATCAAAATTAAAAGCAATCAAATCAGCATTTTTTTGAATATTTCCTCATGCATATCAGCAATTTTTTTTATGCTGTAATTTTTTGCAATAAAATCTCTTGCATTCTTTTTTAGTCTCTCCATTTTCCCTTTATTTTTTATTATAAATTCTATTTTTTCTTTCAAATCTTCAATATCTCCTTCTTTGAAGAAAAAACCTGTTTTTCCATCTTCAACAATTTCATTCATAGAACCTGAATCAGAAACCAAAACAATTTTGCCGGAGGACATTGCTTCAGCAATAGAATACCCCCACTGTTCTTTCCATACTCCTGTTGTTCTGCTTGGATAAACAAAAATATTAATAGCATTCATAAACCCCGGCATTTTCTCATGTTCAATTTTCCCTGCATAAAAGCACTTGTTCATTATTTTATCTTTATATGGGCCTTCCCCAGCAGCAATAAAAGCAATATTCTTGCTCTTTATCTTCTTCAAAGCATAAATAACATCATCAATTCCTTTTTCTTCTACAATTCTTCCAGCATATCCAATTATTATCTTATCTTTTGTAATCTTTCTAATTTCATTATTATTCTTTATTCTGAATTTTTGAGTATCAATTCCAGTATGAACTAATTTAGTTGTTTTCTCTTTTTTTGCCCCTCTTTTTATCATAAAATTTTTAGCATCTTCATTTCCAGCAAATATATGATTAGCAAGAGAAATACTTATTCTATTCATTATGTTTCTAAGAACCCCCTTCCTCCAAATATTCTCCCAAGTTATAAAGCAATATTTTGCTCCTATTATTTTTGATATAATTCCAATGAATACAGAATTAATCTCAACAGGTTCTTCAAGAAAATAAACAATATCTGGCTTGAATTCAGCCAATTTAAAAATAATATCATAAAAAAATAATTTTCCAAAAATCTTTCCGCATTTTAAAGGAAGGACCCCTTCATCTTTTAATTCCATACTCTCGCTTCCCTGATAAATAAATTTTACAGGAGAATACATTCTAACATCATATCCTCTTTTTTTGAGTTCTTCCCAAGTATATCTAAACTGGGAATTTGCAAGAACTCTTCCAATAACAGCTATTTTCATTATAAACTCCCATATTCGTCAATTTTTAATTATTTGTGTTTATAGTTTATTCTAGATGAAAATAGCCTATGTAATTACATATTTCCATCCTTTTACAGGAGGAGCAGAAACCAACTGCCTTGAAATAGCAAAACGCCTCGCAAAAACTAATGAAGTGCATGTTTTTACAAGCGGCAGAAAAGAAGAAAAAATAGAAAAAAAAGAGGAAATAATAGATAACATCCAAATTCATCGCAGTAAAACCTGGTTTAGAAAAGGCTACTATTTTGCATTTTACCCTTCATTAATAAAAAAACTGCTTAAATACGACTTTGATATAATTCATTTTCATTCTTTTGGTTTTATTCAGCACGACTTGGCTCTTCTTTTATGCAAATTATCAAAAAAATCAAAATTAGTTTGTACTCCTCACGGTCCGTTTATGGCTTTAAAAAAATATACTCTCTTAGAGAGACTTTTCAAATTCTTAGTTAATTCAAGTGAAAAACTATTTTACAATAAACTCTACGATGCAGTAATAGAAGTAAATCCTTACCAGTTGAAATGGTTAAAAAAGCAGGGTATAAATAAAAATAAAATTCATTTAATTCCAAATGGGATATCCGAAAGTATTTTCAAAAAAACAGATTCATCAGATTTTAAGAAAAAATACAATTTAACCGGTTTTATTTTAGGATACTTAGGTAGAATCCAGAAATATAAGGGTTTAGAACAAATAATAAAAACTCTCCCTCTTCTAAAAGACGTAAAATTCCTGGCAATTGGTGAAGATGCAGGCAATAAAAATAATTTAATCTCTCTTGCAGAAAAATTAAATGTAAAAGACAGAGTCATCTTCACAGGCAGATTAAGTGAAGAAGACAAAATAAAGGCATTAGACTCAATGTCTATTTTCATTTTCCCGAGCGAATGGGAAGCCTTTGGAATTTCAATGTTAGAAGCAATGGCAAGAAAAAAACCAATAATTTCAACAAAAACAGAAGGTGCAGAGTACTTAATTTCTAAAGAAAATGGTTTATTATTTGATTACAATGACACAAAAACACTGACAAGGGAAATCCTTTTCTTAAAAAAAGAAAAAAAAATAAGCAGTGCTATGTCCAAAGCAAACAAAATAAAATCAAAGGAATTTCTCTGGGAAAAAATCGCAGAGAAGGTTTTAAAATTATACATTTCTTTACAGTAATTAATGCCGTCAAATATATACTGCACAAAAGTAACTAATTCAGTAATCGATTCAGTAAAAAAAACATTAGAGATTTCAAATTATAAAAAGTATATAAAAGAACCTATTTTCCTTAAAGTAAATCTATTATCAGATCAAGTAGTTCCAGGACAGTGCACATCTCCTTATGTTCTAGAAGGAGTACTGCAGAAACTAAAACAAGACGGCTATAAGGAAATCTACTGCGGTGATGCAAATGTTGCAACATCAAACCAAGTAGAAAGAGCAGCAAAAAAATGGAATCATCTGGAAATATGTGAAAAATACAATGTTAAATTCATCAATCTATCAAAACAAGATAAAATAAAAATAAATTCCAAAATATTCGGAAATATAGGTATTCCAGAAATCTTAAAAAAAGTAAACTCAATCATAACTCTTCCAGTACTCAAAACCCACAATGTCTCAAAATTTACCTGCGCTCTTAAAAACCAGTGGGGCTGTCTGCCGGAGGTTAGGCACCGATATCATTTAATTCTTGATAAATGCATACCAGAAATAAATAATATCTTAAAACCTAATTTCGTCCTAGTAGATGCAACAGTTTGTATGGAAGGAAGCGGGCCAAGAACAGGCAAGCCGAGAATTATGAATGCAATATTTGCTTCAAATGACTTGGTTTCAATGGATTCTTTTTGCAGTGATTTAATAGGAGTAGGTGAAGTGGATTATGTTCTAAATGCAGAAAAAATCGGACTTGGCTCATCAAAATATAACTTACTTGGAGATAAAATAGAAAAAACAAAATTTGAGCCGGCATTAATCAGTAATCACCCGATAGTATTTTTAGAAATGAAACTTAGAAAAATCCCTGTTCTGAGCTGGTTCTTATTCAAAACCCCTTTTTTTAAAATACCTGCATTTTTTGCATCAAAATATAATTCATTTTTCTGGTATTATACAAAAGGAAAAAAATATGCTGGAACTATAATCAAAGAAAGCAAAATTTATAATGAAGAATTTAAAGAATTAATATAATGAAGATAACTATCCTTGGCGGCGGACTTTCAGGAATGTCAGCAGCCTACAAACTATACAGCGAACACGAAGTTACTATTATTGAAAAAGAAAAAATTTTAGGAGGACTTGCATCAAGTTTTGAGAAAAATAAAAAATTTATTCCAAGATATTACCACCATATATTTCACAATGATAAAATTACAATAGACTTTATGAAAAAATTTGGCATTACTTTAAAATTCAAAAAAATAAAAATGGCAATTTTGGCAGATAAAAAATTATACAACTTCACAGACCCTCTCTCTCTTCTAAAATTTGATTACTTAAGTTTCTCAGCTAGATTAAGATATGGTATTTTTGGAGCATACGTCTTTTTTTTAATGAATCCCGAAAAAATAAAAGATACAGTGAATGCAAAAGAATGGCTGATAAAATACGCTGGAAAAGAAGTTTCACAAAAGTTGTTTCATGAATTATATGCAGTCAATAAATTCAATATTCCCCTGGAAGAAATTTCAGCAAAGCAGTTTGCAAACCGCCTGAAAGCCAAGGAAGCACTTGGAAAATTCGGCTACCCTGACTGCGGACTTCAGGAATTTATAAATAGATTTGAGAATTACTTAACAGAAAAAGGCGTCAAAATAATAAAAAATAAGGAAATAAAAAAAATAAAAAAAGGATTAGTAGAATTAGAAGGAGAAAAAATAGAATCAGATATAATAATTAATACTCTCCCCCCGCCAATTCTTCTCAAAATAACAGATAATCTTCCAGAATCATACAGAAAAAAACTGGAAAAAATAGATTACTGCCCGGCAGTCTGCATAACTTATAGTATGAAGAATTTCCTAAGCCCCCACTACTGGTTGAATATAATCAAAGAAAAATGCCACATAATAATCCAGCATTCAATTCTTTTTGATAATTATGAAAATAAAATAGGATGGGTGCTTCGCTACGGAGGTTCAATAGAAGATTTTAATTTAACAGATGAACAAATAAAAGAAAAATATCTAAGTATTGTAAAAAAATACTTTCCAAAAGCAGAATTCATTTGGAGCACAGTAACAAAAGACAGGTATGCAGAACCAATTTATAATAAAGATTACATAAATAATAAACCAGATTATAGAACCCCCCTAAATTGGCTCTATAATGCAGGTGTTTCAGTAACGTTTCCCAAAGTAAGAACAATGAATACAGCCCTAGAATCTGGACTTAAGGTAGTAGAAATTATAAAGGAAGATTTAATAAAAAAATAAAGTTTATTCTAAACCAATGAAAAAAATATTTTATATTCTTCTTTTTCTATCCTTAAACCTATTCCTCGGCTACCAGCATTATGTGTATCTAGATGAATTTTCATCATTTGTCTTGGTAGACGATTTAGTTAATTTAGATTTTGCTTCCTTTATCAGAGATTATCCTCAATTTGTCCAAACTCCTCTTACAATGTTTATTTCAGCTTTTTTTAGAGCACTCATAAAAAATATTTTAGGTTATAGACTTCTTCTTTTTTTCTCATCTTGTCTTCTTTTTTTCTTTTCCTATAAAATTCTGAAGAAATTAAATCAAAAAGAAGAAGATTCTCTTTTTGCCTCATTTTTTATTTCATCATCATTTCCAATTCTCTACACATTCCATTTTCTCTACGCAGAGCCTTTATCAGTCCTTTTCCTTGTAATTTCAATTTATTTTTATCTAAACAAGGATATTTTATCATTTGTTTCTAACGGCATTTTTTCTTTTCTCTCAAAGCAGTTAGGTATTGCAGCATTATCCCCCTTACTGCTTCTGCTTCATCAAAAAAAACTAAAAAAAATAGATATTCTAAAATACTCATCAATTATTTTATTTCCACTGATTTTCTGGATTTTCTTTGTCTATTCAAATTACGGAAGTTTTCTCTCTCCAGGCGGACATGAATTTATCCTTGAGCCGTTATTACTTCTTGGAAAAACAGGCTGGTTAATTGGAATTCTCGGCTTTTATTCCTCTCCATTTTTCTTTAATCTAATTGAAAATTTCAAAAAATACAAATCAAAATTAAAATTTCTCTTTTTTGCTCTTCTTTTGTTTTTTCCATTCTCAATAAAATTCTTCGGCTCCCGTTCATTCATAACAGAGTCAGAGAATTACAAAATCCATGGCAGTATCCCCTTATTTTACCATATTCTCCCGGATTACATTTATACTCTTTTTATTCTCGCAGTCTTCCAAATAGGAATTCTTTACATTTTCTTTTTATTTTCAACTAAAAAAAATTATTATCCTATTCTTCTTTTTTCTTTTTTTGCTTTAATTCTTCTTCTTGGCGGAAAAAATCAGCCAACAGCAGAACTAAGGCACACAATTTATTTTGTTCCAATAATCATCTTTTCTCTATTATCTGAGTTTAAATTAAATAAACTCTCAAAATTCATCTGCATATTATTTATAATTTACTCCTTTTTCTGGGCTTATTTCCTTATAAATCTCGCAAATACCTCAGGAGAAATAAAAGAGTATTTGCTTTCCAATAACATAACTTGTTTTTATTCAAATCTTCCAATATACAAACTAGAATCCTCCTGTGTTCTAGAAAATTCAGAAACATTAATAACTGCCCCAGGATTTTCAGAAAATATATCTTTTGATAAATTTAGTGAAATAAAATCCTTTGATGTTCTCAAAATATACAAAATAAAAATTTATGAAAAGAAAGCAGTTTAATTATTACAATGAAAATAGCAGAAATTACCCCCCTTTTTCATCCAGTAGTAAGTGGAGTAGGAAAAGCTGTCTATGAAACATCAAAAAATTTAGTAAAGTTAGGACATGAAGTTCATGTCTATACATCAGACTACAACGGAGAAAAAGGAAGAATAGAGAAAAAAGAAGAAATTATTGACGGCATTCACATTCACAGATGTAAATATCTGCTTAGAATTGGAAAATTTGCAACTCTCTGGCCGTCAGTTTATTCCAAATTACTAAAAGAAAATTTCAATATAATCCACTCACATAATTTCGGACAGCCCCATTGCCTGTTTTCAGCTTTAGCAGCAAAAAAAAAGAAAATCCCTCATTTTCTGACAACTCATGCATCATTTTTAGGACAGACAGAGAGAAACTTATTACTGCGTTTTTTAGTAGCTCTAAATTACCAAACATTTGGAAGACTTTCTCTGAAATTATCAAAAGTTATAGCAATATCTGACTGGGAGAAAAAAGAATTAAACAAACTCGGCATAAAGAATTTTGAAATAATTCCAAACGGTGTAGATGAAATTTATTTCAAAAAAATAAAAAACAATAATTTCAAGAAAGAACATAATTTAGGAAAATTTATCCTTTATGTGGGAAGATTAGAAAAGAGAAAAGGCCCGCAGGTTATCTTAGACATAGCAAAAAAACTCCCAAATTATGATTTTGTATTCATAGGCCCGGATAGTGGAATGAAAGATTTTCTAGAAAAAAACAAAACAAGCAGCATAAAAATTCTAGGCAGAACAAGTGAAACAGAAAAAATAAAAGCCTATCAATCAGCGCATATTTTTGTCCTCCCAAGTAAAAGAGAAGGGCTGCCTTTGACTCTCTTTGAAGCATTAGCATCAGGACTTCCAGTAATAGCAACAAATACAGACGGCATCCCCTACTACATAAAAGAAAACCAAAACGGCTTCTTGACAAAATACAATGATTCAGACAAAATAATAGAAAAAATAAAAATTCTTGAAAACAAAAAAGTATACTCTAAAATAAGAAACAACAATATCAAAACAGCAAAATCTTTCACCTGGCAGAAAATTTCCAAATCTATCCTGAACTTATACCAAACATCTTTTAAATCTTAGATTATTTTACTAATTTATAATGAAATACAAGGAACACATTCCAGTAATTCTTCTTCTTGTTATCTCCATCTTCTCATTCTCACAGTGGTTAAGCTCCAGCAATCCCCTATTTTCAGACGCTTCTTTGCACGTCTATACTTTAAATCATTTTAGAAAAGCAATATTATCTGGAAATCTGCCAATTTGGGACAAATTTATGGGTTTAGGCTATCCATATTTGATTTTTTATCAGGGAGTCCTATTCTACATTATCTTTGGCTTCTTGGCAGTATTTTCCTCGTCAAGTTTTGCTTATAATTTCGGCTTTTTTCTTTCAGGGATTATTTCCATCTTTTCAAGCTACTTCCTGTTAAAATACTTGAAAATAAGCGATGGTCCGGCAGTCTTATGTTCTTTTCTTTACGCAGTAAATTATCATGTCTTTATGTGGTTCGGTGTCTTTATGGGAAATCCCAGCTGGTTTTTTGCATCAAGTTTTCTGCCCTTAGCAGTTCTTCTTTTTCTCAAAATAAAAAATCCAAAAAATCTTTATTATTCAATAGTTCTTTCAATAATCGGCTATTCTCACTTAATTGTTTTTTTAATGTCTCTTATCCTCTTCTCATTCCTGCTTTTATTTGAACTCAAAAAAACCAAAAAAGAAATTCTCTCAAAATTCTTATTTATAGTTTTTGGAGTTCTATTATCTTCTGCATGGTATGTCCCATCATTAATTCTCTTAGAACAGTCAATAGGTATAGAAAAAGTATCTTTTTCCTATGGCTCTCAGTCTTTAACAATAGAAGAATATTTCTTTCAGATGGGCGCAGTATTAATTTTTCTTTCTTTAATTTCATTAATCTTTATTTCTTTCAATCTCAAAAAAAGCATGGAGTTTCTTCCATATTCACTCCTTTTCTTTCTGA
This sequence comes from Candidatus Woesearchaeota archaeon, assembly GCA_964628775.1. Classification (GTDB taxonomy): domain Archaea; phylum Nanobdellota; class Nanobdellia; order CAZVOT01; family CAZVOT01; genus CAZVOT01. Next base: position 1,679 of record CAZVOT010000003.1, on the reverse strand, counting down.
CTTTTCTCTTTATTCTCGGATTTTTTAAGGAAATATTAGCGTTTCTTCCATTCTTTAATGTGGTTCAGTTTGCATGGCGCTGGTCAGCAATAAATCTCCTATGCGCCTCAGTTCTCTCAGGTTTCTTAATTTCAGAAATCTGGAAAAAGATAAAAACAAAATTCAAAATTAAATTTGAAAAAAGAATATTTCTTGGGATTGTAGTCCTCTTTATCCTTTTGAATAACAGCTGGATGAAACTTCCTTCTGCCTTTATGAGTCAGGCTCCTAAAGCCTGGATAGATTCAAAAGAATTTTTAGATAAAGACACCAATTTTTACAGAATATTAACTCTTCCGGAAACCTGCGGTATTTTCAATATGGTTCAGGAAAAAAATTACTTTTCTGCCTGTAATATAGAAACACACAATCTTCCATTAGACACAAGAGAATTTAAAAAAGAAATCCAGAAAATAGAACTTATCCAAACTCAGAATTACACAAACATCTTGAAATTATTTGGAGTAAAATACATAGAAATATTGGCAGAATTCTTCATTCCTTATCACGACTACGGCAAATTAGAACAGAATTATAACACACTGAATAATCTTCTTAGCAATTTAAGCAAAAGAACAGACTTGTCCTTTGCAGAATCTTTTGAATCAGATATGCCAAACATTGGTTTCATAACTCAGTGGGGTATAAATCAAAACCAGCTTATCATCTTCAACACAACAAAAGAACCCCTAAGATACTTCTTTGTAAAGGAATTAAAAAATATCTCCTCATCATGCAGTCAGGAAATTATTGATTTTCTTCTAAAAAACGAACCATACAAGGAAATGAACTTCTGGTTTAGAAATGAAGGTTCTTCCTGTGATATAGAAGGAAATTTAGAAGAGGAGAGTATTCTAAATTCAGTATCTTTCAAAGAAAATTTCCAGTCCTTTGAAATAACAGCTGATTTGAAAACACCTGCTTATGTAATAATAAATGAAAACAATATTCTCGGCTGGACTGCCAAAATAAACAATAAAAATTCAGAAATCCAGAAAGTATTTCCAGATTTTATAGTCCTAAAACTAAACTCTGGCATTAATGAAATCAAAATTTATCAGTCATTGACAGTTTACCATTATCTCGGAATTTTGCTTTCATTTATTTCTTTATTATCTCTATTTTTATTTTGGCTTAAATTTTAAACAGCCTGGTACACCAAAAATTTTTCATTCTCAAAAACTTTTTCAATTCCTTCAAAAGGATTAAATTCTCCTCTATTTTTGTTTATCGTTATATAATTAATATCTATGTAATCCATCAGCTCTTTTCTCAAAGTATTATTCTCTCCCCATAAGATTTCATTAGCAATAGAGTATCTATTATGAAAATCAATCAAAAGATTGCCGTGGTTATGTGTTATTACATAACTTTTTCTTCCAGTATAAACAGCTAGATAAGCACTGCTTCTGTTATATAACCAGAGTTCGCTTGATGTTTGCACATACTCATCAGGATTTAAAAATATGCTGTCTCTCTCAGTATTTTTGTTTACCCATTCATAAAGTTCTAAATTTTCCTTTCCCTGATTAAATCTCATTTCATCTTTATTCCAAGAAAAATATCCTAATTGCAGAGAATAATTACTAAGAACATTTTTCATTCTCTCAAATATTGCAGGAGCAAAAAAAATCAAGAAT
>CAZVOT010000002.1:29364-32675 GCA_964628775.1 Candidatus Woesearchaeota archaeon | reverse complement strand
AAATTAAAAAATTATCCTTCTAAAGATATTATTAATAAACTTATAACTGCTTTTGAAGCTCTTATTAAAAAGATAATTAACAGGGGCGGTAAAGAAGGTTTAGAACAGTTTTACAGAGATTTTACATTTTTTAAATTTAGAGTAACAAAAATGGATTATCAAAAAAAAATGGTTGATTGTTTAACTGAAACTGATAATACAATTAAAATTTTAGAGGCTGCTGTTAATGCAGCAAAAAGCTAGTAAGCATCTTCCAATTCATTAAAAAATCTTTTTATTCTTTATTTTTAAATGCTAATTAGCGGTAAGAAGGCATTAATTATAAAAGTAAAACCTCCAGTATCACTGAATAATAGCGAAATAAGAAAAACTCTTCTTGAAAACTCCAAAAAAGCAGAGATTATCTTTCTAAAATCAAAACATTTTCATATTTTTGAGCCGGATTTTATTAAATTCTTAAATAAAACTCAAAAAGAGGATTTTTTGGAAGAAATAAAAAATAATCCAAAAAAAAGAAAGGAGTTGGAAAAGGAATTTCCAGAATTTACTAAAAAATGCCAAAAAGAAAATCTTTATTCAAACATAGCAGAAAAAATAATAATTCCTAATTTTACAAGATGTTTTTTAAATCCTTTTGTAAAAGGAGAAGAGTACAAAATAGGAGAGGCGAGAATAATTATTTCAGAAAACACTTATTCAGTTCTTCCTCCAGAAATTTTTCTAAATAAACAAGAACTCAAAGAAATAGAAGAAGTTCTAAAAAATATTGATTCTCTTTCAATTAAAGAAATTAAGAGTTTGAATTTAAGTCCAAAAATAAAAGAGATTATTCTAAGAAATACAATCGGCTTTGGAGTTTTAGAAATTCTATTCAAAGACCATAATCTTCAGGATATATACATAAATGCTCCAAAAAACAATATTCATGTTTTCCATTCAAAAAAAGAGGGATTAAATACAAATATAACTCTTTCAAAAAAAGAAATTGAGAAGTTAAAAACAAAAATCCGCCTTGACTCAGGACGTCCTTTTGACGCTTCAAATCCAAAAATTGATGCAGAAATAAAAGAACACAAGATAAGAGTTTGTGCAGTAACTGAACCAATGACAAAAGAAACTGCTTTTGCTTTCAGGAAACACAGCACAAATCCCTGGACTCTGCTTAAATTAATAAAAAATAATACAATTGATGAAACAACAGCAGGACTTCTCTCTTTTCTGGCTGATTCTTCCTGTTCTATTTTAATCTCAGGACACAGAAGCGCAGGAAAAACATCAATGCTTTCAGCACTCATAAATGAAATTGATATAAAAAACAGAATAATTGCAATAGAAGATACAAAAGAAATTCCATTTGATAATCTAATTAGATTAGGATATAACATACAGCATATCAAGACAAGAAGCGCTGTTTCAGAAAATAAGTTTGAAGTAACTCCAAAAGAAGCACTGCGAACAGCTCTTAGATTAGGAGAATCAGTTCTGGTAATTGGAGAAGTTAGAAGCACAGAAGCAAAAGCATTGTTTGAAGCAATGAGAATAGGCTCCTCAGGAAGCGCGGTTCTTGGAACAATTCATGCAAGCAACGAATATGACACATTTGACAGGGTAGTAAATGACCTAGAAGTAAAAAGAAATTCATTCAAGGCAATTGATATAATAATCTCAATGCAGGCAAGAAGCAAGGGAGAATTTGACTGCAGGGAAAGAAAATTAATCACTATATCAGAAGTAAAAAAGAACTGGGATAAAAAACCTGAATTTATGAAATTAATTGAATACAAAAATGGAAAGTGGATTCTATCAAAAAATTTTGAAAAATCAGAACTACTAAAAAAACTTGCAGAAAAAAAAGGTATTTCAATAAAAGAATTAAAGAACAGCATAGAAACAAGAAAAAAAGCAAAAGAACTTATTCTAAAAAAGAACGATGATTCTCTTTTAGAACTTGGTTTTTCAGTTAAGTCAAGCCAGAAATTAAAGGAATTACTGTTAAAAACAAAAAACAGCAGAAAAGCACTGGAAGAATTTGGCAGATGGTTAAAATGAATATTTATGATTTCTTCTCAATATTTGCATTATCAAAAAAAGTAATTCCTTCAAAAGAACTAATTGAAGCAGGAGATTATATAGGAATTAGTGCAGAAAAAATCGCTTTGGCAGGAAGAGGAATTTTTATTTTTTCATTTATTGTTTTGTCTTTATTTGCTGTTTTTAATTTCAGTATTTTTTCCATCTTGGCAGTCGGGGTAATTCCTATTCTATTAAATCATTTAATAACCGGATATCCAAAAGAACAGAAAGAAAAGAAATCCAGAGAATTTATGGAAAGTTCAGGTAATGTAATAATAAGCATAACCTCAAAATTAAAGGAAAATTCAAATTTAGAAAGAGCAGTAAAAGAATTATCCCTCTCTCCTCTTGAATTGGAATTAAAAAAAATCCTAAATAGGGCGGTTGTAAATGGAACAAATCTAAAAAAAGAAATTGAAAATCTGGCAGAAAAATATTCAAAATATGAACCAGGATTTTTGTTGAGTTTAAAGAAAATTCTTTCATCATTTTCAGAGAGATTTGAAAAAAACAGAACAGAATCTTTAGAAAAAGCAGAAAATATTTTTTTTGAATCCAAAAAAACTTCTTTTGAGTCCTATGTTTCAGGACTTTTAATGCCGACAATGCTCATTTTCTCACTGGGAACAGTTCTTCCTCTTGTGATTGTATCTCTTATGCCTGTTCTCTCTTTTATTGGAAAAAATCTTTCTTCAATAAATAACTTAATTTTCATTCTCGCATTTATTCTCTTCGGGCTTTTTATTTACCAGAGAAAAATAACTAAAACCCGTCCTTTGGGTTTTGGAAGCATAACAATAAAGAGAAATAAAAAAAAGGAAAAAAGCATATTTTTCTTTATTGCTGTTTTCTTTTTCTCATCAATTCCAGGAATTGTCTACTATCTAAAAGAGTTTAATTTCTTTGTAAAAGATACTTATTTCACATCAATTATGCTTAAATTAAATTCTCTTGGCATTGTAATCGGACTTGGAATTTCTCTTTCATTGTATTTTGACTCAGTATCCAGATATAGAACAGAAAAAAGAAAAAAAATAATTGAAGAAGAGAATAACTGCCTTGATTTCTTGGAAAATCTGTCAAACCGTCTCTCAGAAGATAGGAGCCTTGAAAAAGCAATTGAAATTGCTTCAAAAGAAAAAAATTCCATAAAAATAGTAAAGGATTCTGTAATAAAAATGAAAAGAGGATTTTCTATAAAAGAATCTATAAATGAAAAAAATTCAGATTCAGAATTA
>CAZVOT010000002.1:18922-29354 GCA_964628775.1 Candidatus Woesearchaeota archaeon | reverse complement strand
AAAGAATATCTTCGGCAAAAAAAAAAAATATTCAAAAAGAAGCATAAAAGAAACAAAAACAGCAGTTGATTCAATAAGAAAGACTATAGAAAATACAAACAAAGCAAAAAGCGGAATAAAAAAAACTCTGGAAAATTACACATCAATGATGGAGTACACAGCAGTTATTTTCGCTCCTATTGTCTGCGGACTTATTGTAACAATTCAGGAGATGATTGTAAAAGGAATGAATTCTGCAAAAGATAAAATGTCATCAGTAGGTTATTTTCCAGCCCAATTCAACTTGTCATCAAGTTTTGACACAGCAGGTATGCAGTTAGTATCTGGACTTTACTGCATATTTCTTTCTCTTATCCTTCTTAGATTTATTTCAAATGTAAAAAATGGTTCTGATGAAGTTGAACTTTATTCCAGTTATTCAAAAAATATTCCTCTTTGTATTTTTATTTATGTTCTCTCTATTTTTATTGGAAGAAAATTCTTGATTTGAATCAATACTATTTATTTCATTTTAAAGAATAACTTTTCTTTTTCAGCAGAACTTATCTTTTCAAGTTCATAATTTTGCAGATATTCGATTAAGGATTTTTCACATTCTCTAACTATTTCTGCTGCAGAAGAAATACCTGAAATAATAAATATACTTGGAGAGTGGGCGGTTATCTTAGTTATTGTTGATTGAATTACATTTCTTTTTTTATCTGAACTTTGAACAAAAAAAACATAATGTTCAATATTATTTAATAGTTCCATTATTTTATTTTGAAGAGTATTGAGATCCGGGATATCATCTATTGATATACCGCAATATCTATTTATTGAGCTATATGGAGTCCTTTGATTTCATATTTTTGGCGGATTTTTAATCTTAGATTATCTCTTTTTTCTGAATTAGAAGTTATTTTTCTTAGAGTTAATCCTAATCTAATAATTATTCTCATACTTTTATCTTTTACATATGCTTCATAAAATTTTGATTCCCCAGAATTATACTGTTGTTTTACAATATCGATTGTTTCTTGATCTTGAATAAATGCTAATTCTTTTTTATTAAATTTATCTACATAATCTTTAATCTGTTCTTTTGTCCAACCTAAAGCTCCTGCCATTGCTCCTTCTGAAACCTTTTTTATCATATTTAAACTTTCATTAGAAGACATCCCCAAACTCCTCTATATAATTAGAAATACTAACTTCATTATTATCCAAAATAATTACACTACCTGGTAAAATTACCATATTATCTATTCTAATAAATACATCAACATACCTATCTTTAATTTTGTTTCCAATACTATCAATCACAAATTCACCATCTGAATCATAACCCAATTCTTTTAATAGGGTAATCTTAGTTTCGTTGGGGATATTTTTTAAAGAAACCTTTTCCATATTTTAATTATCTACAGTATAATTTTAAATAGTTTGTTACCTTATTAAGTTAAATTATTATCAATATCTGAAACAGGATATTCTTGGGCGGATTTGTCAAAAAATATATCTTTCAAATACAAAACAAAAGAGATTATAATTACTGCAATAAAACTTGAAATCTTACTGCTAACTAGTACGCCGTATAAAATATAGAATGGAGCAATCAATATGCCAAACATTCCGCCGTTAATCTGTATTGAACTGCTTCCTGAAATTATATACTCTTCAATAGGATAAACAGCTTCTAGAATATTCCCGAGGAACAGTATTACAAAAAAAATCATAAGTCCTTCAAGAAAAGATATTGATAAATGCATAAAAAGAAGTTCAAATTTTCTTTTTGAATCTTCACTCTTCTTTATTGACTGCGAGAAAAGATAGTAAATTGGCGCTGCAAAAATCGCTGCAAATGCAACTATAAACATATTTCTGTTAAAAAGAGAATTTATGCTTGAAGTCATTGACTCATACTCCTCGCTCTGTATTTCTCCTTTTGAAAGAGCAATTTTGAGATTTGTGTTTGCTGTATGCTTGAAAATAGTCCAGTCATTATATTCATTTAAAAAAAAATACTGCTAGAGTAAACACCAGCAGTGTTATCTTAAATGAATTATGTGATGGTATTTTTTTCATTGAACTCAAAGAAACAAAAATAATTAGTATTTAAAGTTAATTCATTTATTTTAGATAATTTATTCGTCAGTTAATTAAAATTTATAATTTTATAAAATTGTAGAATAAGAGAATATTTTTATTTCTTAATCAAAGTTCCAGTAACATTTTGATAAAGCAGGGCTTTCTTTATTCTTCCTTCTATATTTCCATTTATTATAATTGAAGAAATCTTTGATTCAAGAAGTTCTTTTACTTTGCCAAACATCCCTCCTGTAACATCTGTATTTGATGAACCTGAAATAAACTTCAAAAAAGAATTATCATTAATCTCTTCAATTAATTTTGCATTTGGATTTTTCTTAGGGTCCAAATCAAAAACACCGTCAACATCTGTTGCGTGAATCATAATTTTAGCATTCAATTTATCAGCAAGATAAGTAATAATCTGATCCCCTGAAAGTATAGAACATTTTTGCAGAGAATCATAAGCAGGAACTCCAAATAGTACAGGAACAACCCCCATTTCAACCATATTTTTTATTGCTTCAACATCAAGATATTTTAATTTCTTTGATTCCATAATAGCAGAAAAAGACGCCTGCATAGGCATTGCAGGAATTTTATTTTTAAGAAGTTCTCTGCATACAATAGAATTAAGTTCGTTCTGCAGAATCTGTGTTTCTGAAAAATCAAAAAGATTTTGTTTGTTTTTTATTCCTTCATGAATTCCTGTTCGCTTTACAATAGGATGTCCATATGAACCTGCTCCGTGTATTAAAACAAGTTTTCCATTGTGTCCTGAAATTTCCCTGCAGATTCTTCCAAGATTTTCAAAATCAACTTTAGGCTCTTCGCTGTCTTTCTTAGTAATTAAAGAACCTCCTATTTTCAGGATTATCATTGAAAATATTACAGTATAAAACAATAAAAATCTGTCTTTTTAAAGTATAATATGGAACATCCGTATATTATAACAGAAGATGGTTCTTGTTTTAAAAGCCCGAAAATAAAAAGAATCTGGAATTTAGAGGCAGTATTAAAAAAATTTGAAGGATGTGTAAGCTCTCTTCCTAACCTTCATTTTCTGGAAATAAAAGATAACTCTTGCTTGGAGGATAATCATTTCAAAAAAGACTTGAAAAGTTTATTTGAAGAGATAAACCAATATGGCGCGCTTACCTTGCGCCCTGCATTTTATTCTGAAAATGAACCGAATCTTTATTTAAGATTCAATAAACTTGAATTCTTTTGACAATTTTTATTTTGAACTTGAAAAAAAACTAAAAGAACTGGACTCTACAGGTAACTTAGATACTGCAGAAAAAAGTTTCTTGATTTACAGAACATTTTCAACAAAAACAATGCAGATTGTCCACTCAACAGATTTCTTGGAACCCTTTATTATGTTGATTACTTCAATATACGGCGAGAAACTTTACCCTCTGACAAGAGAAGGAGTTCTTGGCGATGAAATAAAAATAAACAAAAAAATGGAGAAGTTCAGTCAAAAAAGAAAGGAAATCAAGAATACACTGAAGTTTTTGACAGGAATGAAACAAAAAAAATTCCTCTTTCAAAAAAAGAAAGAGAAACAATGTCCTTGGACAACAAGGAGATTTCTCTTCTTTTTCAGACAGCTGCTGGACTAGAAAGAAATTTCTGCTGTCCTCTTGAAATAGAGTGTGGTATAGAAAATACAGGAAAAGTAATAGTTTTTGAAACACGCCCTCTGGGTTCTAGTTCTCTGATTCTTGAAAATAATATTAATGACATAACTTTAAGTTTAGGCAGAATGAAAAGAAATGGGATTCAAACAGTTTACTTAAATTCTGAAAATAATATTAACTCATCTCTTTCAGCCAAGATTTTAAGAGAAGAAGGTTTTATTGTCAAATCTTTATAATACTGCTTAATTTAAGAACAGTTTTTTTTATTTCCTTGTCTTCTATGTTATCTTCAGATTTCCATTTTTTAAGTTCGTTTATTTCTGCCTTTGTTTCTGCTTTTTCTTTTTCAAGAGAAATCAGCTTATCTCTCAATTTTTCAATCTGTCCGCCTGGCGAGAATTTCTCTCCTATCTGCTTTAGAAGAGAAAGAACAAGTTCATACTGTTTAAAAAATTCAGAGAGTTTCTTGTTATTTTCAATTTCAATGGATTTTATTTTCTTTATGTATTCTGCTTCAACAGAAGAGGATATCTGCTTTACAAGCTTATTCTCCATTTCCTTGTAGTTTACCAGTTTGTCGCATACCTTCTTGAATGAACCAGATAGTAATTCCATCTTGCTCATAAGTCCTTTCAAATCTAAAATATCCTTCTGGCATCCTGATTTTAATTTTAAAAGTTCTTTTGAAAATAGAGAAGTTTCTGAATTTATCTGCTTGTTTTTGAAAGTTAAATTCTTTTCAAAATCAACAGCCATTTTGTCAAATCCTCCTGAACTTTCTTTTATTTTTGTCTGCATAAGAATAACAGCTTCAATTGAAGTCTTGTCTAAGGCTTTTTGGATTGAACCTATCTGCGTATTGAAATTACCCTGAAGTTCATCCATTTCAAGCATAATTGATTTCTGTTTTGAAGTTAATTTGGAAATTGTCTCTTCTCTTATTGTTTCAAAAAATGAAAGTATTTTTGATGATTTATCTTCAATTAATTTTCTTGAATCTGTTTCAGTTTTGTTTATATTCTCAGAAGATAATTTAGCTGTCTTTGAAACAGAATCAAAAAATGAAAAAGATGTGTTTTCAACTGCTTTTTTATGTTCTTCAACATACTTTGAAAATCCTTCATTCATTCTTGCTGTATTTGTTTTCATTTCAGTCTCAAAATTTGACATAGAAAGTCCGAGTTCAAGTCTTATTTTTTCAAGTTCACTGCCATATCCTTCCTTTGTTTTTTCTGAGAATCTCTCATTTTCTTTTTTCATCTTTTCAAGATTAACAAGGAACTCTTCTCTTGAGGATATTATTGTATCTTTTACTCTTTTTCTGTTTTCTTCAACTTCAGCTTTTTTGGACTCAAAATTCTGCTCGAATTTGGAGAATAGCATATTAAATCTTGTGCTCTGCTCTTGGAACAACTTGTTGATTTTGTTTTCAAGAGCTTCAAGTTTTGAAAAAGCAACTGAAGAATCCTTCTCAATTGCAGAGTGCATGACATTCCTTCCATTATTGAAAGTTTTCTCAAGTTCAGACAAGTATTCTTCTTCAGTCCTAAGAAGTTCCTCTCCGAACTGTTCAATTAATTTTTTTGAATTTATCTCAAAGCTTCCGCTTACACTGAAATATTTCTCTTCTAATTCTTTTTTCTTTAAAGAAGACATATCATTGAAATCATTAATAAGAGCTTCAATTTCCTTCAATTTTTTTGAAAAAATTAAATCCATTTCATTCTTTTTCTTTTCAATTATTAAAGAAACAGCCTCGCTTATTTTAGAGATAAATGAATTTACATCTTCCATATTCTTTTCAACTGTTTTTTTAGAAACAGAAACTTCATTTTCAAGAGATTTTCTGGAATCCTTTAAAAAATTCTTGAATTCCAGCGAAGCGTCAATAATTTCTTTGTTTTTTGCAATAACAGCATTCTTTGAATTCTCCATTTCGTCCTTTACTTTTGACTCAAGAAGATGCAAAGAACCTATATCTTCAAGAAAAGACATTTTTTTTGAAAAATTTTCTATGTTTTTTGAAATTGATTCCAGTTTTGAAGCAGTTTTTGAACTTTCTGTCTTGAATTTCGATTCAATGCCGGATAATCTCGATAAGATAGTCTTATTTTCAGATATTATGTTCTCAAATCTCTCAGGCTGTAATGATTTAACGCCCTTTAATTCAGATAGAATATGGGTTTGGACGCTTTTTATACCTTCTACCTCTAATCTTAAATCCTCTATCTCTCCCATATAATAATTAGTTATTACTAGAAGTATATAAAATTTTATATCAAATTTCGTATTAAAAAGAATAAATTTTTAAGATTTTTATTTCGAAGCATCAATATATAATTCTGTCTTTTTATCAGTGCATAGATAATTATTTCCAGTGCATTCAGATTCAATGGTTTCATAAGAAAATTCAGAATATGTCTGGCTTCCTTCTTCGCAGATATACAAATATTTTTCATCAGAATTCATTGCATTGCAGTCTTTTTCAGTGAATTTACCGAGGGACTCATTAGGCGGTATATATTTTACAGGAAAAATGCGGACACATTCACAGTAAGTCACATTATATAAACAAGTGCAGTGGTTTTCCAGCATAATTTTTCCTTCTATTAAATAATTCCTGTCTTTTTGAAATTCAGTCATTGCAGGAAGTCCTTTTATTTTTATTCCGCCGGTGTCATCTCTCATTAAAAAGTAATCATCTCCTTTTGAAATATACTGCAATTTTAATGTTATATTCTTTCCATTCCATAATTCACTTATTTCAGATACAGTATTTATTTTAACACATCCAGAGAGAAAAATAATTCCAAAAAAAAGAAATAAAGCTGTTTTCATTATAGTATCTTAAATTTTCAGTTTTTTATAAATTGTTCTTCTCTATAATTCAAAAGGTTATACATCAAAAATTTTTTTTGAAAAGAAAATAAAGGCGGGAGAGGGAATTGAACCCCCCTCTACCGGTATCTGTGTATATCATCCTTTCGTCAATATACCGGAATTATTGCTCTGCAGCCGATTGCATAGCCTATCTGCCATCCCGCCTTATTGGAATCTGTATATAATCCCTTTATCTGTATCTTCTATTATTATCCCGGATTTTTTCAACTTTTCTCTTATTTCATCCGCCCTTTTAAAATCCTTGTTTTTTCTTGCTTCTTCCCGCAGTTTAATCATAAATTCAATTAATTCTGCTGAAATCCCTGTTCTTTTCTCTTCTTTCTGGAAAACCCCAAGGATACTTCCAAGTTCTTTTATCAAGTCCTTTGCATTTTGAAGAAAAGAATGAGAAATTTTGTCATTCTGCATATATTCATTCGCATCTCTTATCAAGTCATAGATAACAGACAAAGCAAGAGGTGTGTTAAAATCATCGTCCATTGCAGACAAAAATTTTTGTTTTGTTTCAACAAGAACTTTATCCATTTTCTTGTCAGCAGAGTCTTTCTTCGTCTTTATTGCATTATCAACATTTGAGTAGAAAGTATACACTCTCTCTAAAGTTCTTTTGCATATACTCATCTGTTCTTCTGAAAAATTTATTTCCCTATCATATTGGCTGGAAACTACCCAAAGTCTTACAGTTTCTGCACCGAATTTATTAACTGCATCATAAGCAGTTATGAAGTTGCCCTTGCTCTTGCTCATTTTTTCGTTGTTAATCATTACATATTCTGTATGCACCCAGAAATTGCAGAATTTTTTTCCAAGAATTGCTTCTGACTGCGCAATCTCATTTTCATGGTGCGGGAATTTCAAATCTTTTCCTCCGCCGTGTATATCAAACGGACATCCAAGATATTTTTCTGACATAACAGAACATTCAATATGCCATCCCGGAAAACCTGCTCCCCAAGGGCTTGGCCATTTCATAATATGTTCTGGTTCAGCTTTTTTCCAAAGTGCAAAATCCAGAGGGTTTTTCTTTTCTTCTTTCTCAGAAACTCTAGCTCCTGCTTTTAAAGCTTCCAAAGTGTTGCCGGATAATTTTCCATATTCTTTGAATTTCAAAACATTAAAATAAACAGAACCATTTTTTTCATAAGCAAAACCCTTTTTGATTAATTCCTTTGTGAGTTCAATTATTTCAATAATATGTCCAGTTGCTCTTGGCATTATATCTGGACGTTTATTTCCAAGTAAATCAATCTCTCTTAAATAATATTCAATGTATTTCTCAACCAAAACCATAGGCTCCAGTTTCATCAGCTTGGCTCTTTTTAGTATTTTGTCTTCACCAGCATCAGCATCATCAGTCAAATGCCCGACATCAGTTATGTTTGAAACAAAAAGAACATCATAACCTAAGTATTCTAAATATCTTCTAATAACATCAAATGAAACAAAAGTCCTTGCATTGCCAATATGTATATAATCATAAACAGTAGGTCCGCACACATACATCCTGACAAGTCCTTTTTTTATAGGTTGAAATTCTTCTTTTGTTCTTGTGAGTGAATTTGATATTTTTAGTGTCATATCTATATCTAAAACCTCTTATCTTTTATTTGTTTTCCTTATCCTCAGGAAGCCCAAACAAAGAAGTGCTTAAGTACCTCTCCCCTCCGTCTGGTAAAAAAACAACAACCTTTTTTCTAGGATTTTCTTTTGCAATCCCAAAAGCAACATATGCTGCTGCACCAGAACTCATGCCGACTAAAAGTCCATATTTTCTTGCAATCATTCTTGCTGTTTCGTAAGCTTCTTCATCACTTATCATGACTGTTTTGTCAATTTTGCTTCGCTCAAAAATCTTTGGAACTTTTGATTCTTTCATATTTTTAAGCCCTTGTATTTTATGCCCGAATTCAGGTTCAACCCCGATTATCTTTATTTTAGGATTAAACTCCTTGAGTCTTTTGGAAACTCCCATTAATGTCCCTCCTGTTCCCACTCCTGCAACAAAAATATCTATTTTACCATTAGTCTGCCGCAGTATTTCTTCACCTGTTCCAAAATAATGCGCCAGGACATTGCAGTTATTTGAAAATTGGTTTGGAAAAAAATATTTATCTGGATTTTCAGCTGTCATTTTTTTTACAAGTTCTATTGCGCCGTCAGTTCCTTTCTCAGCAAGTGTGAGAATTATCTCTGCTCCAAAAGCGTGTATTATTTTTCTTCTTTCAATGCTTACTGATTCAGGCATAACAATAACTGCTTTGTATCCTTTAACAGCAGCTGCCATAGCAATACCAATTCCAGTATTTCCGCTTGTTGGTTCTATTATTACTTTATCTCTGGTTAGTTCTTTTCTCTTCTCAGCACATTCAATCATCCTAATTGCTATTCTATCTTTTACAGAACCGCCTGGATTGAATTTTTCAATTTTTGCAAAAAGATTTTTCTCTAATTTAATCATAGGTGTATTGCCTACTAAATCAAGCACGCTTTCTTTAATTTCCATTTTTTTTGTTTTTTTATTTTTGGTTTTCATTTTAGTTCATCTTTAATTAATAAAAAATGAACCAGTTAAAACTGGTCTATCTGCAACAAGGACAGCAAGAAGTTTTTTTTGCTGATTTGGGTTTTGGTTTTGCTTTCGCTTTTGATTTAGGTTTTGATTTGGTTACCATATCATTTTAATAATAATTCTAATTTAAAAGCATTTTTATATTAATTTTTGAGTTTAGATTATAGTACTTTATTAGAATCAGATATTATAAAGAGAGGGTTATCTTAGTTAAGAACAGCAATTTTTGTAAGAATTAATTTTTTAAAAAATAAAAAAAAATAAAAAAAATTCGGCAACAACTAATCCCCCCGGTTATTTGTACACCGAAATAGCAAGACTTTTTGTTATCTTTCTGTATTTTTTAAATTTATCTGTTTTTCTTTTAACATATCTTGCTTGTTACTAAAAATAATGGCTGGAACAATATATTAAGGTTTAGTGGAACGAAATGGAACGGTTATAGTTAAGGATTTAAAGGCATTTGTCTTATTTATTTTATAATGTTTAGAAAAATTTTTTTAGTTTTGGCATTGCTCCTCCTAGTTTATCCTTCTTTTGCAGAAACCTTCGCAATAGCTGCTGACGGCTATGTCTATAAAGACAGCATTGGAACAAATGATTATACAAGTAAAAGAGGGGAAGTGTGGCTTTTTTCTTATCACAAATATGATATTGACAAAACAACAGAGTTAAGAATAGTTTTTCCAAAAAAAGCAGTTATACAAGATATAAAAACTAATTTAGAACATTCAATAAATTACGAGAATTCCATTGTAATTACTTTAAAAGGATATCAATCTTCTCCTTATCTTGAAGTTGAGTATGTAATTGAAAGAGAAAAAATCTCCTGGCCCATTTACTTGATTCCTGCTTTTTTAATAATTCCTTTTATGTATATACTGCACTCTTCAAAAAAATTTGAAAAAAAGCCAAAAACAAAAAAAACTGTTTTAAAGAAAAAACAGGAAAGAAAAATAAAAAAAGAAAGTCCGGAAAAAGAACAGAGATTAAAGGATATAAAAATGACTTTAAGTGAAAAGGAATTAATTGTCTTTGAAGAACTCTTAAAAAATAAGGGTTTTATGAATCAAAACAAAATAAGGCACTTGACAGGAATTCCAAAAGCAACGCTGTCTAGAACAATTCAGTCTCTTGAAAAAAAGAAGATTATTGAAAAGCAGAATATAGGCAATACAAACAATATAAGAGTTAAAAAAGAATTTCTTTAACATCTAAACTAAAAATTAAAGTGGGGTCATAGATG
>CAZVOT010000002.1:12113-18822 GCA_964628775.1 Candidatus Woesearchaeota archaeon | reverse complement strand
CTCAAAATTAAAAATATTTTGGCACCTCTGACCTAAAAAAATTAAAGTGGGGTCATAGATGCTCAAAATTAAAAATATTTTGGCACCTCTGACCTAAAAAAATTAAAGTGGGGTCAGAGGGAATTGAACCCCCCTCTGCAGGTATCTTCATGCCGAAGGCAAATACCTTTGTTCTCATCATCTCGAGTTGATCAGCGCTCCAGACATCTGGAGCCTGCCGTACTGCCGATATACTATGACCCCAAAAGATAATATACCCTGTATAAAAAAGAAAACCATTGTTTTATTAAAAATTTCGCAAAGCCAATTTTCTAAAATATTGCATCTACTTTCCTCCTGCACTGCGGACATTTCCTGTTAATCCGAGAAATTTCAAATCCTTCTCTCTCAATAACAGTTGTCCCGCATTTAGGACATATTGTATTTTCAAGATTCTTTGCATGAACATTGCCTATATAAACATAATAAAGCCCTTCCTCTTTTGCAGTATCATAAGCCTTCAAAAGAGAATTTAGAGGAGTGGGGGAAACTTCCAGCATTTTATAGCATGGAAAAAATCTGGAAAAATGCAGCGGTGTTTTTTTTCCGCAGTTTTTAACAATCCATCTGCACATTTCTCTTATTTCATCGCTGTTGTCATTTAAGCCGGGGATTATCATATTAGTAAGTTCAATATGAATTCCAAATTCAGCATAATTTTTTATTGAATCAAGAACCCATTTTAATTTTCCTCCGCAGACTTTTTGGTAAAAATCCTCGGAAAATCCCTTCAAATCAATATTAGCAGCATCAATATATCTGGATATTTTTTTTAGAGGTTCCTTGTTAATAAGTCCATTTGTTATAAAAACATTAGAAAGCCCTTCCTTCTTGGCAAGTTTAGCAGTATCAAGGCAGTATTCATAAAAAACAGTAGGTTCTGTATAAGTATAAGCAATACTCTTGCATCCAGCTGAAATTGCTTTTTCAACAATTAAGGAGGGGCTTGCTTCAATAAAAGGAATTTCATCAACCTTTGCCTGAGAAATTTCTGCATTCTGGCAGAATTTGCATTTTAAGTTGCAGCCAGCAGTTGCAATTGAAAATGTTTTTGTTCCAGGCATAAAATGAAACAAAGGTTTCTTTTCAATAGGGTCTACTGCAAGAGAACATGGCTTTGAATAAGAAAGAGCATAAAGTTTTCCTTTTATATTTTTCCTGACTCCGCAGATACCTGTCTGGTTTTCTTTTATTCTGCAGTTATGCGGACATAAAACACATTGAACATAACTTTCTTTTTTTAAGAAAAACAGGGCAGATTTCATAATAAATACAAATAAAAAGTTAATTAAAAAATTATTCCTAACAACATTTTTTAATAGTAACTGTGTTTTACACATTATATATGGAATGCATTAACTGCAAAAAGGAAATCAAAGAAGAGTGGAATTACTGTCCTTTTTGTTCTTATGTTATTCATAAAAGCAAAGATTATTCTAAAATGGTTGATAAGTATAAAAATAGGATAATGAAAACTCCTCTTGTAAAAGTCGGCGGGCTTTGCATACAGATAAGTCAGGATGAAGGAAATCCTGAAGTTAAGATTAAGTCTTTAGGAAATATGTCCATAGAAGACACTGAAGAAGAAAAAATAGAAAATATCAAAACACAGGAGTTTGAAATTGAAAAAGAAATAAAAGAACCTCATGCAGAATATAAAAAATTAGGTAAAAAAACACTAATTGAAATTTCTCTGCCAGGTATAAAAGAAGAAAAAAATTTAGAAATTTTAAAGCTTAAGCAGTCTCTTGAATTAAAAGCAAGAACAGAAGACAGAATGTATTTCAAAATAATAAAAATACCAGAGAATTCCAGTATAATAAAGAAAGAGTTGAAAAACGAAACTCTTCACTTGATTATTGAATAAATATCATTGAAATTAATCTTCTTCTCTTCTTTTGTTTTCATATTCCTGACTGTTGCCATTTTTTCTGAGATTTCTTTTTCTCCTAGAATAACTACATACTCAATTCCTTTTTTATCAGCATATTCAAGTTGTTTCTTTAAAGTTCTAGAAAGCATTTCAATTTCAGTATTTATTCCTTTTTTTCTTAAATTTTCAGCAATCACTATTGCATCAGGAAGAACTTTATCTAAAATAGGCGCTGTAAAAACTTTAGTTAAAGAACTCTCTGATTTGTACATATTTCTTTTTTTCATAACATCAATTATTCTTTCAATGCCAAAAGAAATGCCAAAAGCAGGAATCTCATTTTCTTTTCCTGCAAACTTTGAAATCATAGAATCATATCTCCCTCCTGCTGTTATTGTTCCAATTTTGCTTTCAGAAACTGAAAATTCAAAGATAGTTCCTGTATAATAAGATAAACCCCTGACAAGAGAGAGACTGATTTGTATTCTGCTTCCAAATCCCATCAATTTTCCATAAGATAAAATCTCTCTAAGTTCATCAATTCCTTCATTCTTTGAAATAAGTTTTTCAAGTTCAACAAGTATTTTTTCACTGCTTCCTTTTATTTGAAGTGTTTTAAACAATTTTTCTATTTTTTCTTTTTTTATTCCTATTTCAATAAGCATTTTACTTGCTTCATCAGAACCCATTTTGTCTAATTTGTCAATTATCAAAAAAACCTCGTCTTTTTTTGTTTTAATGCCTGCATAATCAAGCAGAGCAGAAAGTATTTTTCTGTTGTTTAGTTTTATTATGTAATCATCAAATCCAAGTTTTGAAAAAATATTAACTGCCATTGAAAAACACTCGGACTCAGCAAGCATAGACTTAACTCCTACAATATCACAGTCGCACTGGTAAAATTCCCTGTATCTCCCTGGCTTGAATTCTTCATATCTCCAAACTTTATCAATAGAGTATCTCTTAAATGGCATGATTAAATTAGGATTCATCGCAACAACTCTTGCCAAAGGAACAGTCAAGTCATATCTAAGTCCAATCTTTCTTCCTGCTCTGTCATCAAAATTATAAGTTTCCTCTAATATGCTGGCTCCTCCTGCAAACTTAGCAGATAATGTCTCCCATTTTTCAATTGCAGGCGTCTCAATAGGAACAAAGCCGTAATTCTCAAAAGCAGTTCTAAAAATAGAGATTATTCTGTCTCTAAATATCTTTTCTTCAGGAAGAAAATCTCTTGTTCCTCTGACTAACTCTAAATTTGCCATCAATGGAATTAATTGTTTATATTTTAAAAATATATAATAAGGGCCGAAGCCGTGATTTGAACACGGGTCAGGAGGTCCACAGCCTCCAATTCTAACCAAGCTAAACTACTCCGGCCAATGCAGTATAAATATCAAAAAAGCGGTTAAATTTAAAATGTTTGTGTTTGTAAAAATCTCTTCATCAACATCTTAGATTTTTACTGGGTGAAAATGTTTAGGATATTTTCACTGAATCCATTTTTTTATGAGGTTGTAACAATCATTAAATTTAGGCATTTCATCAAAGATTATAGGTTTTAGTTCTTTATCAAAATATTCTTTTTTTTTCTTTACTGCCTTTAAAAATTCATTTTCAGAATATTTCATTCTGCAGAATTTTAGTTTTTCATTTACAAGAGATTCATCAAATTTTACTTGTATTTTTTTTATAAGGTAATATAAATCATAAACATCTCTTGCCTTGTCTCTTGTAAGAATTGCTCTCACTTTCTCGCCGGATATTTCCTTCAAATCCATACTTGAAATTATTTTTATAGGTATCTGATACGCCGGAATGTCTAATCTAAAAGGAATTTTTTTATTTTTTATTTTTTCTCTCCTGCTTATCTCTACATAAACAGGGCATAAATCAAAATCAGAAGAATTTAAAGGCCCTTTTGCACTTATTCTAAAAGATAAAGTTTTTTCATCATTGGTTATTATTTTAAAATTATTTTCAACACCAAAAAGTTCAATATCTCTTGATACTTTCTCAGGGAGATTATCTGATACTTTCCCATCTTCAGTAAAATCCAAATCTTCTGAAAATCTAGGCAGTCCATAGAAAAACCAAAGACAAGTTCCTCCTTTAAAAACAACAGGTTCTTCAGAAAGAGAACAAAGCACAAGAGATTGTATATAATGCTTTTCCTGCTGCCAAGGTTTTAAGTTATTTATCTTTGCAGCAGCGATAAGAGTTTCTTTATCAATCATTCAAAAGCACCTTCATTATTTTTTTATATCCTCTGCCTTTAAAATTAAAAATAAGTTCTCTCATTCTTTTTCTGTTTATCATTGACTTTAAATCTTCAATATCCTGCTTTGAAAGCATTCCAAGATAAACGCAGTCAATAATTGCTTTTTCTGGCTCTGCAACAAAAATATAACTGTTATCTTTTTTGTATTTTTTAAAACCATAAAAAAGAGAAGGAGGTATTTTATGGTACTTTATACTTAATTTAGGATAAAAAAAAGTATTTTTTGTTGCTGCACATTCAATATTTTTTGTAATCTGCTTGTATAAACCGTGGAATAAAAGCGCAGAATGGAAAGAGATATAAGAAGGCTCAACCAGCTGAGAAGCAATAACATAATAATCCTCTGAAAAGGATATTCTGCCTTTTATTAATTTAACTGCAAGTCCTTTTTTAACAAGGCGGGAGGAATAAACAGCAGACACAGCCTTTGATTTTGAAATTAAAGAGGATATCTGCTGTATTGAAAAAACAGCTCTTTCAGATTTTAATGCATTTTCCTTTATTTTATATAATGATAATTCTTTCATACTATCACTCCCAAATAACAATATTGTTATATAAGTATGATAATAGAACAAATTGTAATTTAAAAACCTTACTTTTTCTGCAGTACAAATATTTCTCTCTCAATCTTCTGTCCTGGACGGTAATCAGTAAAATGATCAAGTACAACAAAATGATTTTCATTTGCTATTTTTTCCATATCAATTGATAATTTTCTCTCTTTTGTTACAATTCTAGGAGAGATAATAACCATTCTTTTTCCTCTTTTTAGAATTTTATAAATTTCTGAAAATGTATCCCTATACAAAAATTCAACTTCTCTCCTTATTGCTTTTGCTTCAATAAGTCCAGGTCTTCGCCTGAGTGCCGGCCCAAGATAAGGTTCAGAAACAACAGCATCTGCAAATTCAGGTTTCATTATAAGAGAAAGTTTTTTCGCAGTGCCAAATATTATTTTGTATTTTGCAGTTGTTTTAAATTCTGATTCAATCCATCTTAAATTTTCAACAGCGCCTGAAGCTCTGTTTTTCTCAATATCAACACCAAAAGCATTAATTCCTATTATTAATGCTTCCTGCAAAATTGTGCCTACTCCGCAAAAAGGATCAACTAAATTATCTCCAACAACAGCCCCTGATAAATTTATCATAATCCTCGCCACTCTAGGAGGTATTGAAAGTTCTGGAACAACATTAGGACGCTCTATATCTCTTTTTTCAGAAAGTTCTGTATCAAATACATCTTTAATTCTAAATAAATAATATCTTCCAGAACAGAACATCCCGGAAAACTCAATTATATTTTTTGAATTTCTAAGTCTTTTATCTTGTATATGTGGTTTGTACTGTGCTTTTAATTTTTCTTTCTTGAATCTCTTTTTTAAATATTCTGGCAGAAATTCTTTTATTTCTTTATTATAAAGATAATATGTTATACCATATTTAAATCCCTTTTCAGAACCGTCGTATAACATTTTATTATCGAGCTCCATTTCAAGTTCTGCAATATCTCTTCCCTTTGCAGTCATCTCTCCGATTTTAACAGTTCCTCCAAGAGTAGAAATAACATTCTTTGGAAGAACTTCTTGTGTTTCTATTACAGCGAAATTATCCCTGAAATATTTTTCAGAAAAAGGTATGGAATTACTTGATAAAAAAGAAACTAATTCTGCCCTTGATAAAATGGGATTCCTTCCAAAGATAAATAAATATTCCTGCATTTTTTCCTACCTAAAATCCGCTCCGTATTTGCCTATTAAAGGCACAAAAGCAAATCTTCCTAAGTTTATTTTCTCTATTTTGCCGTTTTTTAATTTCTTTACTTTTATCATATTTTGTCCTGAATAATCCCCTATAGGTATTATTAATATCCCTCCAGGTTTTAATTGGGAAAGTAAAGGAGGAGGAATTTCTGTTGAATAAGCAGTTGATATTATTTTGTCATAAGGTGCTTTTTCTTTATATCCTAAAGTCCCATCAGAAAGGATTATCTCAACATTTTTTATCTTTTCTTTTTTGATATTATCTACTGCTATTTTGCAAAGTTCTATTGCTCTCTCAACAGAATAAACTTTTTTTGCGAGTTTTGACAAAATTGCTGCTTGATACCCAGAACCTGCTCCTACTTCAAGAACTATATCATCTTTTTGAACATCAAGTTCTTCAGTCATTATTGCAATAGTAGTGGGCTGTGATATTGTCTGCCCGAATAATATAGGTAAAGGAGTGTCATAATATGCTTTTTGTTTTAATTCTTTTGAAACAAAGTTTTCTCTCTTTATTTTCATAAAAGCAGATATTACTTTTTTTGTTTTAAGAACGCCTGTTTTTTTTAAATGTTCTACAAGTAATTTTCTCTCTGTGATGAAATTCATGTATATTATTAATAAAAAAGATTTTAAAAATATGGTTTTTTAGTATTTTCTTGTATAATTATGGATCCGTAGCATAGTTTGGATAATGCGACAGCCTTCTAAGCTGTAGATCGGGGGTTCAAATCCCCCTGGATCCACT
>CAZVOT010000002.1:0-12013 GCA_964628775.1 Candidatus Woesearchaeota archaeon | reverse complement strand
TCTATTTATTTTATCCAGGGGCTCAAAAGGAACTTTTGCATGTCCCTGGATCCACTTCTATTTATTTTATCCAGGGGCTCAAAAGGAACTTTTGCATGTCCCTGGATCCACACATTATTCTTTTATCCAGGGGTGCCAAAAATGTCTTTTTATTTTTGAGCATCTCTGGATCCACTTCTATTTATTTTTATTTTATCCAAGAGCCAGAAAACTTATTGTAATTCTTTAAATAAGCAAATTTTATTAATTCTCTTTGTAACTTCTAAATTATGGACATAAAAATTCTTATTGCAAAAGAATTAATTGTTGAACCCAAATTTATAGGAGAAACACCTGATAAAAAAATGGGGGATTATTCCTGTAAAATTGCATTCACAAAAGAAAACAAAGAAGAATATGCAAAGAATTTTGCAAGAAACATAAAAAAAACAGGCATAATAAAAAATGTAGAAGTTCAGGGGCCGTACATAAATCTCTTCTTAAATTGGAGTAAAATAAACAAAAAAGTAATAATAGATATACAAAAAAAAGGAAAAAAATATGGCTCATCAAAAAACAAGGAAAAAGTATTAATGGATATTTTCCAGCCCAATCTTTTCAAGGCAGTCCATATAGGACACCTAAGAAATGGAATTATAGGAGAATCAATAAGGAGAATTTTAGAATTTTCAGGAAGAAAAGTAAATGCAATATCTTATCCAGGAGATGTTGGAATGCATACTGCAAAATGGCTTTGGTATTACAATAAGTTCTACAAAGGAAGCTCTCCAAAAAATAATTTTAGCAGATGGGCCGGAGATTTATACACAAAAGCATCAGATAAATCAGAAGAAAATGAAGAATACAAAAAAGAAACAAGCGATGTTCTTGCACTTTTAGAAAAAAACGAAAAAAAACTTACAGAACAGTGGAAAAAAATGAAAAAATTATGTATGGATGATTTAAAAAGAGTGCAGAAGGAATTAGGTATAACTATCCAGGGTTATATTTTTGAAAGTGAAGTTGAAAAAATAGGAAAAGAAGTTGTAAAAGAATTACTAAACAAAAAAATAGCAGAAATCTCAGAAGGAGCAGTCATAGTTCATCTTGAAAAATATAATTTAGGTGTTATAGTTCTTCAAAAAAGCAATCAATCCTGTCTATATTCAACAAAAGATTTAGGACTTGCAGAATTAAAAGACAAAAAATTTGATTATAATAAATCCTTGATTGTTGTCGGAAACGAACAGGACATGTATTTCAAGCAGATATTCAAGATATTTGAACTTGCAAAAAAACCTTATGTTAATAAGTATAAACATATTTCCTATGCTTTAGTATCACTGCCAGAAGGCAAAATGTCTTCTAGAAAAGGAAATGTAATTTTATATGAAGACACAAAAGATGAAATAATTGAAGAATCAAAAAAAGAAATAATAAAAAGAAATCCAAAGATTACAAAAAAAGAACTTGAAGTTCTTTCAAAAAAAATTTCTTTTGGAGCAATGAAATTTTCAATGCTCTCTGTTGATAACAACAAACAGATTATATTTGACATAAAAAAAATGCTGGAATTTGAAGGAAAAACAGGGCCTTACTGTCAGTATGCAGTTGTGAGAATAAACAAAATCCTGAAAAAAACAAAAGCAATTCCAAAAGAATTTGAATCTTCTTCCTTAAAACTTCCTGAAGAAATAGAACTTATAAAGAAAATATCTGAATTTGAGAGTGCTGTCTCAAAATCAGCAGAAAATTATTCTCCAAGTATGATTGCAAATTATGCCTATGAACTCTCAAGAACTTTCAGTTCTTTTTATGAAAAAATTGATGTATTAAAATCCAATAAAAAAGAAAAATCAGCAAGACTCAACTTGTTAAAAGCAGTAAAAATAACTTTGGAAAATTCTCTTTATCTTCTTGGAATAGAAGTACCGGAAAGAATGTAATCGAGATTATTACTAATCTATTAAAATTCATTTTTCTTGCTTAATTCTTTTTCTAATCTATCTATACTTGGAAGACTGAATTTAAGATTTTTAGGTATTGATTTGATAAGTTTATACTCTAAAATACCTATTGGTTTAGATAAATCTTTTAACGAATATTCTGCAGTTATTTTATCTTTAGTCTTACAAAGAATTAAACCTACTGAAGGATTATCCTGTTTAGTTTTTAATAAATTATCAACTGCTGACAGATAAAAGTTAAGTTTTCCTGAAAATTCAGGTTTGAATTCTCCAGTTTTTAATTCAATTACTACAAAACTTCGAAGTTTTAAATGATAAAATAATAAATCTATAAAGTAATCTTTTCCTGAAATAACAATTGGAAATTGCTTTCCTACAAAAGCAAAACCTGCCCCTAATTCTAATAAAAAATTCATTATATGATTAATTAATTGATTTTCAAGTTCTCTTTCATGAAAATCCTCTCTCAAAGTTAAGAAATCAAATATATAAGGATCTTTGATGGTTTCATTAGTTAAATCTGATTGTGGTTTTGAAAGAACTAAATTAAAATTATTAACACAAATTTTTTTTCTTTTATGAAGATTACTTTCAATTTGATTCAAAAGAACATTTCGGGACCAATTGTTATTAATTGCCTCAGTAGTATAAAAAATTGCGTCTTCTAATTTTTTTAATCGGGTTATTATTAATATATTACGCCCCAGGGTAATTGTCCAACAAGCTGTTGGATTTTTTCATTTGAATCCTTATAAAATAGATACCACTTTCTAATGTTAAATATGTTAGTTTTTGAAAAACCTTTCATTTCAGGAAATTCTTTAATCAAATCATTAGACAGCTCCCTAATAATTGCTTCCCCCCATTTGCTCTTCTCCTGTTCTTCAACAATTTTCTTGCCAATGTACCAATACAAATTTAAAAGTTCTTTATTGGTTGAAACAACTGCTTTTAGTTGAGAATTTTTAACCTTATTCTTAATCTCATTTAATAATTCTATATACTCTTTATCTAATATTATTTTTTTCATATTTTAATTCCTTATTAGCATTATAGTTTTCTTTTCAATAATCTTCTAAATCAAAAGTATTAGTTTATAAAAAAATCCCAGGCAGGTGGCCGGTATTCAATAAAAAATTCTGTATGATAAAGTAAAATTATCATTTAAAAATAGGATATATTTAGGATATATCTCTTCTTAATTCATAACGAAGCAGTAAAAACCTAAACTTTAAATAGGGATTTTTATTTTTATTGTTAAATGATGATTAGAGTACGTTTTGGAAAAATACTGGCTGAGGTTTTTTTTCCAAAAAAAGAAAGCGAAAAAGCAGTAATCTACTCCTACGGACTTCCCTCTGAACCTCTTGGATATAAAGAACCTCTCTCTACAAAATTAGTAAATGAAGGATATATTGTAATATCCCCCAGATATGAAGGAACTTTTGACAGCTACGGCGATTTTTCTTTTGATAAAGCAGTAAAGACTATTCTAAAAACAATAAAAATGTTAAAAAAAGGACATGCAAGGGAAGTTTGGGATAATAAAAAAATAAAATGGAAAGTAAAGGAAATTATCTTAATGGGCGGAAGCTTCGGGGGTTCTGTTTCATTAATAGCAGGTGCAAAAAGCAAAGACATAAAAAAAATAGTTTCTGTCTCAGCGCCTATAGATTATAGAGAAAGAATAAAATTAGATTTAGAACAGAGAAAAAAAACAATGAAGCGCGGTTTTGAAAATACTTGGAGGATAAAAAATGAAAAAGTCTGGGATACAATTGTAAAAGTAAGTCCAATTAGATATGTAAATGCCCTGAAAAATAAAGATGTTCTTTTAGTGCACGGAAAAAAAGATGATATAATAAATTACAAGGAATCATTAACTCTTTTTGAAAAAATAAAATCAGGCAGAGGCAGGCACGAACTTATTCTTCCTGAAAACTTAAAGCACGGCGGAGCTTCAATAATCTCAAGAAGAAATATTTTTAGCAAGGTTATGAAATTTATCAAATAATGCTATAAGGATTATTCTTTTTGTCTTTCAGGATTTCTTTTGTTCTTTCAAGTTTTCTCTCAATTTCAGCATAGAGAGTCATTAATAGCTCTCCTGATTTTACTTCATCGCCGATTTTTTTATGAAGGTAAATCCCTGCTCTTTTGTCAATAGGATTCCCTAACCTCTTGCATAAATCCACTATAATCTTATTATTTAGTTTTGTAATCTTTCCGCTTTTATTTGATTTGAATTCAAAAGAAATATTTCCTGTTTTTATATCATCAGGCATTATTTCCGGATTTCCTCTCTGTGCTTTTATTATTTCCTTGAATTTTTTATATGCTCTTCCAGAATCTAAAATTTTTTTGGCAAGTCCGTATCCGTCTTTTGCTTTCCCAGTAATTTCAAGAAGTTCCCCTGCTAATCTAAGTGCTTTTTCCTCCAAGTCAAGAGGACGTCTTTTGTCATTCATTAAAACATATAAAACATCTCTTGTCTCAAGTGCAGGCCCTACGCCGTTTCCAATAGGTTGTTTTGCATCAGTTATTAAAACAGATGTTTTTATTCCAAGAAGCTGTCCAAGTCCGATGAATTTTTCTTTCAATCTGTTTGCATCTTTTAAATCATTTATTTTTGCTTCTTTGCCAACAGGTATATCAATAACAGCATATTTAGCAGAAACAGCAGAAATTTTTGCCATTACACTTGCCAGCATCTGGTTTTCAGGGTCAATAGAGAGCTGTTTTTCAACTTTTATTATTTTATCATCAGCAGGAGCTAAATCTAAACTCCCTCCCCACACCATGCACCCGTTTGTCTTGTCTATTATTTTTTTCAAATCTTTAACATTAAAAGAAACATCTGCAAAAAATTCAACAGTATCAGCAGTTCCTGCAGGACTTGTAATAGAACGGCTTGATGTTTTTGGAATTTTTAATCCTGATTCTGCTATTATTGAAACAACTATAGGAGTTGTCCTGTTTCCTGCAACTCCCCCTATACAGTGTTTGTTGACAACTGTTCCTGAAAGTTTTAGAACCTGTCCATATTCAACCATTGCTTTTGTCAAATTTGCTGTTTCAACTAAGTCCATTCCTCTTATATGAACAGCTACAACAAAGCCGGCAATCTCAACCTGCGTCATTTCATTGAAAGTAATATCATGTATTATATCATAAATTTCTGTTTTAGTGAGTTTTTCTCCGAATATTTTTTTTCTGACAGCTTCTAGAGCAGAAGGTTTGCCTACAATATTAACTTCAATTTTCTCTCCGTTTCTAAGTTCTACTTCCTGCCACTCATTAAAAACACCGATTTCATCTTCTAAAACTCCTGAAGAAGTTATGTTAATTGCACCTACATGAGCTTTTCTTCCTTTTTTTATTAAAGCTCTGTCAGTTGATTTTATTCCGGATTTTTCAGCTAATTTTTTATTTAGAACAACAACATAAGTCCCCCCAGCTTCTAAATCTATTTTCTTTACTTTCAAAACTAATTTATCGCAGTTATTTCCATTCATTAATTAATAAATAAATAAGAGAGATATTTAATAATTTTGATTCAAAGAAAATGAGTTCATACTCCGCAGCTTACTGCGATTCATCAGCGAAAATTCTTTGTAAATTTAAGAGATCAGCGAAAATTTAAGGATATTTTCTGGAGTAAAAATCCAGAATATTGATATTTGGATTTTTACCCTGCGAAACTTCGCTTCTCTCGTTTCTGGAGTAACAAGAAAAATCATTCATATAATTTTTAGATTAAAGATGAATGATTTTTGTGCGAGAAAATCCTTTTTGGATTTTCGGCACATGAAAATCTAAAAGATTTTCATTGTGGTCAAAAAATTACAAAAGAATTTTTTTGACAAATCCCCTAATGTTCACACAGCAGGCTTGTTCGGGATTTTTACTCAAAAGAAAATAGGTTTCATTATAAACACTTAAGTACTTATGATTAATATTTATTTATATACATTTACACCTAAGTGTATAAATTTATACACTTTAATGTTTTATCTTATAATTGTAATTTTCTTTCTCAAATCCTTTCCAGGATTTTATGGCAGATTCCAGTTCCTTGTGTGTTCTTGCATATTCATTAATAGGGATGTTCTTTACTCCTGCATCAACTGCCTGAAGCATTGCTTTTGCTCCTGAAGCTGCACCCATCTCATGCCCCCATATTCCTCCGCCTGAAGTAATCATCAAATCTTTTCCAAGAATTTTAATTAATTCTGGCATTAAAACAGGATGAAGTCCTCCTGAAGCAGTAGGAAATATGGGTTTTATGTTGAACCATTCTTTTCTAAGAAAATTATTAATTTCAACAACTTCCTCTTTACTTCCTTCCATTTTGCCGACAACTGTTCCAGTATGAAGCTCAGTGACACCAGTTAATCTAAGAAGTTTGGCAAAAACAAGCATAGAAATGCCAAAGTCTCTGCTTCTAGTAATTGCTCCGTGCATAGCTCTATGGCAGTGAATAAGCATTCCCCATTTTTTAGAAAGTAAAGATTGAAGAGAGGAAAATCCAAGAGTTATTGCATCAACCATAATACAATTTCCGTTGTTTTCTTTTGCAAACTCTGCTCTTTTTACCATCTCATCATAAGGAGCAGTTATATTAATTGCATAAATAGGACGCCGTCCTCTCTCATTCTCAACTTTATCAAGAACTTTTGTTATTAAGTTGAATCTTTCCTTGAATTTGCAGAAATCCTGATTAGAAAGATTTTCATCATCTTTTGCAAAATCTAAGCCCGCAGAAAAAACCAAGTAGGCATTTTCAGCCATTTGTTTTGGAGACATTCCAAGTTTAGGCTTGAATATTGTCCCAACTATAGGACGCTCTTTTATTCCTGTTTTTTTTCTGATTTCTGATATTCCAAGTTCAGGCCCCTTGAATGCTTCAACATATTTTTTAGGGAAGTCTATATCTCTTAGAATTAATTTATCAATCCCCCTCATTCCAAAAATATTCCCGGCAACAGAAGATAATAATTGCGGGATATTTCCTTTTTCAAATAATTCCAAAGGATAAGCAATTTTTATGGTATCTTTGTTTATTGAAAATACTTTTGCATTAAGTTCTTTTTTGGAATACAAAACCTTAGTCCAAGTTCCTGTGCTTGATTCTCCAGCAATTTTGGAAGACAAAGTTTTTTTGTCTTCTTTGCCTTTTAATATGAAAGTGCATACAATATCTTCTTTTGGGGTGTATTTTAAATCAAGATAATCCATAAAAATAAAAAATAGTTTTCTAAATTAAAATATTGCCTTTACTTGGAAGGCAGGTTATCCATAAAAAATGCATCAGCAAGCAAATCATCAAATATTAGAATTTGTCCTATTGATTTTCCGCCGAAATAATTTTTCCTGAAACATGACTTGAAAAATTCTAAGTTGTCATCAATTTCTCCTATACTAATTAATGCTTCAAGAATAGGATACAAAAAAACCTCGTTAAAGCCGAAAGAAACAGCTTCTGCATACTCTCCAAAAGTGCTTTCCCTGTTCTGATGAAAAAGTTTTCCAAGGATTGCACTTGTGTATTCATCATATAGTTCTTCCTTTAATCTGCTTCTCTCAGAAGAAGAAACCGCCTCTTCTGCTTTTTTCATTTTTTCTTTTAAAAGAGGAGTGTTATTTAATTCTTCATTCCATTTTTCTCTGGCAACCCCATCAATTTTATGAACAAGATTATAAGGTTCATCTTCTTGTGAAAGCGGTTCATCAACAAGAATATCATTCATTAAAAAATACTCAATATTATAATCTTGTTTGCAGAAAAAATTTCTGGCTTCTCTTCTCAGAACATCTTTGAAATTCAAAAAATAAGCAAACTTGATAAAATAGCCGTCTAGAATAGAGTAATTTTTTTCTTTTTCTCTCAAGAAAATCTCTTTGTTGGGATTATTCAAATATAACTCTTCATCAAAAAGCATTGCAAACTTACTTCTTTTGTTTTTATTTGATTTTAAACTCACACTAGAGTAATCTATATTTTCAAAAATAAAACAGCTAATTAGTTTAGAAAGAAGAGTTGATTTTTCAAAAAATAAATAAAAATTATCAGAACTTACTTGATTTGGGTTCATATATGAACCTATCTTAGCATCAACAGGAGTTATTGTTTTAGTATTGTCATTTACAATAACAACATCAGGCTGTTTTATTCCATTTAATGCCTCTGTGATACTATTATACTTCCATTTGAAATGGTTAAAATCAACTGAAGAGAACTCGGCATCAGGAGGAATTTCAATATCAAAAACTCTTGAAAAAATTTTGGCAAAACTCCCTGAACTTAAGTTGTTTTCTGCAGAATCAAGAAGTTCCCTGCTATCTAAAAAGGATTGGGAGATTATTCTATAATGTGTTTCTATTATTTGAAAATAATCATTTGCCTTTTTGTTGGATTTCTTATTTTTCTTATTCCTATTACTTTCAGTAGCTAAAATCATCTCCTCGCTTTTTCTTATTTTTGAAAAGATTTCATTTGCATTTATAAGTACCTTGCATTTTCTGATAAATTCATCAATCATTGTATCAATTTCAATTAATCTTTCATTTTCTTCTAATTTAAGTTCAAGCTCATTAAAGAGCAGTAGATGTGCTAACTTCTGCTGCAGAGAATTAATTTGTGTCGGATTCAAATCCATCTACATATTATAAAAAATAAAAACTTGATTGTATCAGATTTCGGACTAAAAAAAGCAATTTCTGATTATTGGTGTTATTGGAACATCCAGGGTTCTTTTTCCTGTAAAATCTTGTATATTTCAGAAGGTGAAACAACACCAAATTCGCATATATAACCATCAATTAGATTAGGGTCAATTCTCTCAAAAGCAGGATTCAAAATTTTTAGTTTTTTAGGCTTTTTGTCCCATACTTCAGAATATGCCCGCTCTTCAATTTCAGTATCAGTTCCTGTTAAAGTCATTGGGTCAAATTTGAATGTAATCCCGCAGATATAAATTGGAATATTAAACTGGCTTGCAATAAAAGTAATTAATCCTGAACCTATTTTATTCAGGCACGAGCCGTCAGATAAAATAGCATCACAGCCAAGTAAAATCATATCTGCTTTTCTTATGTAATTTAACATCGCAGAGTCAACAATCATTGTTGTGTCAATGCCTGCTTTTATTAAATTAACAGCAGTTATTCTTCCTTGAAACAATGGGCGGGTTTCAGTATTAAATACTTTGAAATTTTTTCCCTGCTTTTTTGCCAAAGTTAGAATATTCTCAACATTTGAAGAATGGCAGTGTGTGAAAATAACAGAATTGTTTTTTATTTTATTAGCTCCAATTTTTGAAAGAGAATTTCTT
Source organism: Candidatus Woesearchaeota archaeon (assembly GCA_964628775.1). GTDB lineage: Archaea > Nanobdellota > Nanobdellia > CAZVOT01 > CAZVOT01 > CAZVOT01. Next base: position 2,733 of record CAZVOT010000002.1, on the reverse strand, counting down.
GCTGTCTCTCTTATTTTTAGGGCTTCTAAAGATGCTTTTTTTACATTTTTCTTTAATTCTAGAACTGAATCCTCATTTGATTTATGGACAACCGAGGAAATATAATTTAGTAGATTTCTCATCAAAAGTTCAGTAGGACGTGTTTCAAAAAGTATTTTTTTAGCTCTGTCCATATTTTTTAAAAAATCTGCTTTATTTTTCGATTTTAATCTCAAAGAAAAGGAATTATACGCAATTACTGCTTCTTTTGCAACATTGCTAGCTCCTTGAATTTCCAGGTTTTTTATTTTCAAGGCAAGTTTTAACAGTTGTTTCATCAAGAATAATCAATAATTATTAATATATTAAAATTATGTGTGTCTTCTTCCTTCAAACCAGTCAAACATGTCCCTTCTCAATTTGCAGAGTTCTGTTATTTTGTTGTCAATAATTCTGTAAAAAACAATGCCTTCTGCAGGTTTAATCTTTCCGTATCTCCTTCTGTATTCTAAACTCCATAAATCCTTGAAAATATTGCTTGTTATCTCATATATCTCCTCATCTGATTTATTTTCAAATTCCAGATTATCCCAAAACTTGTATTTGTTTCTTGTAAGCATAAGAGAGAAAGGAAGCCAGATATAAGAATCAAGTTCAAGAAAATTTCCATTTATGGTTTTTCCCATCAGCTCTCCAAAGTGCTATCCTCCTTCTAATTTAAAGTAATCTTTTTCAATTGCTTCCAGGATTCCAATTGTAAAGGGTTTTCCTTGCTTTGAAAATGGTTCAATTATATTTTTTCTGTTCATTATTCTTGTTAATCTATTATTTTCAACTAATATACTTGTATTTGTCCCGTCTAATTTTTCAACAGCAGTGCACTCTTTTGTAAAAACCCATCTAAATCTATTATCTATTTTTTTAGTGCAGACATAGCCCTTTTCTGTTTCTTCTCTTATAAATGGACTTTCAAGCTTTGGAAAATCCTGTTCTAATCCGCTGTTTTTTATTATTTCATCAAATTGCATATATCATCTATAATCTTTTTTTTAACTTCATTAAAATCCGGCATTTTATCTATTAAACTTTTAAGTTCTGTATTCCATATTTCTTTTTTTTGGTTTATTTTCTTTTCAAACGATTTTATATTAAACTCTAAATTGTAATATTTTAATTTATTATTTATCAGTTCTTTATTTATTCTTATGTTCTTTTCTAAAAGAAAATTCAAATCATAAACATCTCTTGCCTTGTCTCTTGAGAAAACGGCTCTTACTTTTTCAGCAAGTATTTCTTCTTCATCCATTATTAAAATATCAAAAGAAGGTATCTCATTCAAGAATCTGCCGATTGTTTTTATTTTCGGAGAGAGTACTGTTTTTTCTCTCAGACTTATATCTAAAATTATACTGCACATACTATTTTTAATGCCTATATACAAAGGGCCTTTTATTCTTATAACTGCTTTAGTTTCATCGCTGTAATCTTTTGATTCAATTTCAAAGTCAATATTGAATTTTTTTAAATTTTCCTCAATTATCTTAAGTTCTATTTTTGATTCAGCATTAAAATCCAAATCTTCTGAAAATCTGGGCAGCCCATAACACTTATTCAAAGCAGTCCCTCCTTTGAATATCAGCGTTTTTCCAAAATTCTGGGATATAATAAAAAGTATTATATTTTGGAAATAATCCTTTTCAGCTAGTCCTAAATTCTTAAATCCTCTTATTTTTTTGTATTCTTCAAGCTCCTCTTTAGTTATCATAATTTAACCCTCCATTTTGAGTTAGTCTTTTTCCATTTTTTTAAAAAAGGATTTAAGACAACATAATTTCTGTCGAGTTTAAAACTTTTAGAAATATCTATTTTTTTTATTTCAAAAAGAAGGTAACCGGTTCTTTTTATTAATGTCTGATTGTTTATTTTTTTCAGGTAAAATATTAATTTCTCTTTTGAGATTTCTGCATTCTGGAAAATTTTTTTTATTTCATCAAAGTTTCCTGAAAATTTCCATTTTAACAAACTGTCAAGTATCAATTTCTCATTATCAGCAATAAATAACTCTCCGTCAGTTGTATTTATTTTTTTATAGCCGAAGAAATATTTCATTGGAATAAAATTTATTTTATATCCTTCAAAAATAATATTCTTCCTTTTTTTAGTAACTGCAATATAAATATCATTAACTATCTGTTCAGTATAACCTAAATAATAAACAGCAGTCCAAAAAGATATATACGAAGGGTAAGTTAAATTAGAGGACAGCACAAAAATATCTTTTTTAGTAGTATAAACATTTTCAGTTATTTTTTTTATTAGTCCTTTTTTTTTCAATCTGTTTAGTATTAATTTTGCATAATTTCTTTTGGAAAGAGTTATTCTTTCAATATCTGATAACTTAAAAACAGGCTTTTTTCTCAGTATTTCAAGGATTTCTATTGTTTTCACATAGTAATATCTTATTTTTAGTATTTAAAGTTATCTTTTTTGATAACTTTAGAGATAGTTTTTAAGAAAATATCTATTCCTCCTAATAAGGATTAAAAAATTTTAGTAATATTATAGATTTATTCTGTTATTAACTCTCCATCTAACACACAATTTTTTAGATGTTTCAATAGTATTATACTAAATTTATTCTAAAAAGGAAACACTACCCTTTTGATTCTTTCGGATGGAAGTTTCAATAGTATTATACTAAATTTATTCTGGATTAGGAAAAAGTCATAATGTAATTAGTATACTGAACGTTTC
>CAZVOT010000001.1:28306-37471 GCA_964628775.1 Candidatus Woesearchaeota archaeon | reverse complement strand
ATTCAAAACTTTTTATTAATATTTTAAGTGGTTTTTTTTCTTCATTTGCAGAAAGTTCTATAAATTCATTCTCGCCAACACATTTTTCCTGTTCAGGTTTTGGCTCTGAATTTCTCAAAAATTTATCTTTCAGGTTTTTTATTTCTTTCATTATCATTGCAAATTTTATGAATATAATTATCTATTTAAAAGTTTTCTTTAACTTTCAAGTAGAGACACAACACTCCACATTTGTGTTCTTGTATACATAGGAAGATTAGGGTCATTGTTTAATTCATCAATTCTCTGCATTACTGTATCTATTATCAAATCCATAGACTGCTCTTTGTTCTTTAACATCTTAGAGATTTCTCTTATAGACTCCCTCACATTCTTTGGAATAGAACAATCTTCACAAATTTCGTCAAAAATAGCCAAAGCCTGTTTTATTTCAGTCATTTTATTTCGCCTCTTTGAATTCTTTATTTAATTTTGTCTGGATTTCCTTTACTTGCTTGTCTATTCTTTCAATCTGCTTGTCCAAACTCTGCATTTTAATACCAAGAATATCTTTTTTTTCAGTAAGTCCTTTATTTAACTCTTCTTTTGTCTTTTTAAGCATAACATTGCCGACAATCTCATACGCTTCTTTTTCAGCTGTTTCTGTTATTTCCTTTAAAGCCCCTTCAATTTCAGAAGTTTGAATCTGGGCGTTTTGTTTCTGGAACATCAGCATCTGCAGTTGTTGCTGTAATTGCTGCATTTTTATTATTTCTGCTCTTATATTTTCCGGTATTTCCATAAAAACCACCTAAACTCATTTTACAGGCTTAACAAGAATAAAATAATTTAAAAAGATTGTTATAGCTTAAGAATAGCCATTATTTCTTTGTTTATCTCTGTTATGCTTTTATTGCCGTCAACAATAAAAAAATTATTGAATTTCTTGGAAATTAGAAGGAAATTCTCTCTTGTTTTCGAAAGTTTTTCTTCTTTTTCAAAAAGTTCTTTTTTATCTCTGGAAGCATTTATTCTCCTAATGCATTCAGAAGGTAAAGCATCTACAAAAATAACTAAATCAGGACTTAAAAAAGTAGAATTAACTGCCATAAGCCATTCCAGAGAAACCCCGCTCATTTTGCCGTAAGCAAGGCTTGAAAAAAAGTATCTATCACATACAACAGTTATTCCTTTTTCAAGCTGTGGAATAATCTCTTTTTCCAGATGAACTGTCCTATCTGCTGCAAAAAGAAGCTGAAGTGCAGCTGCATTTATTTTTGTTTTTTCTTTTAGAATATTTTTAATTAGAACACTAACTTTGCTTTTTGAAGGTTCCTTTGTATAAACGGCAGGTATTTTGTTTTTTTTAAATAAATCCACAAGAAGCTTTGCCTGTGTTGTTTTTCCGCTTCCATCAACTCCCTCAAAAACAATAAATTTTCCTTTCTGCATCATAAAAAATATAATTTAGTTATAAATAAAATTTTATATATCAAAAAACAGGCATTTTCTTAATAAATAGTATAACAAAAAACTAAATATTCAAAAAATATTTTTATAAGATAGAAAAATAAACAAACTATCTAGTAAGATACTCCTGACTTAACAAAAAAATAATATAAACCTATAGAAATATATTTTAATTAATATGGAAGTCAAAGAAGGAAAGATAAAAATAGACATAAAAGAAGAGAAAAAAATATCTGCAAAAATGCCTGTTTTTTACAATCCAAAAAAACAATTTGACAGAAATATAACTTTAGAAATTTTGAAAATATTTGAGAAAAACAAAAAAGAACTTGTTTTTTGTGATTTATTGTCTGCATCAGGAATAAGGGCTCTTCGCTTTTCATCAGAACTTGACAATGTAAAAGAAATATACGCAATAGACCATAATCCAATAGCATTCAACAAGATAAAAGAAAACATAAAATCAAACAAAAAAGCAGTTAAACATAAAATAATCCCTATAAAAGAAAAAGCAGAAAAAGCCCTTTATGATATTGGAAAAAGATTTGATTATATTGATGTAGATCCTTTTGGAAGTCCGAATCCTTTTATTGACTCAAGCCTGAATCACATAAGAAACAAAAATGCCCTGATTGCCTTTACTTCAACAGATTCAAGCGCTCTTGTAGGCACTTATCCAAAAACAACTCTTTATGAATACCAGTCAAAAGTTTCAAAAACTCCTTTTTATCACGAAGCAGGCATCAGGATTCTTGCAAAAAAAATAATAGAAAGAGCTGCAGAAAAAGAAATTGCATTAACTCCTATATTTGCATATGCAAAAGATGATTACTTCAGAATATTTTTTGAAACAGACAGGGGTGCAAACAGGTGCCTGAAATTACTTTCCGATTTCAAATATTATTTATACTGCAGAAAGTGTATGAACACAAAAGTTATTTCTTTTGAAGAAATAGAAAAATTCTGCACATGCAAAAACAAATTTTCAGTAGTGGGGCCTGTATTTGCAGGAAATCTATGGGATTTAAAATATCTAAAAAAGATGGAAAAATCAGAGTTTCTAAAAAAAATAGAAGAAGAAGCAGAAATCAATGTTCCTTATTATCTTCATCTGCCTTCATATTTCAAAATGAAAAAACAGACAATTCCAAAGATGGATAATATTATTGCTGATTTTAAAAAGCAGGGTTTTATTGTTTCAAGAACACATTTTGACAATAACTCAATAAAATTGAAAAAAATCTAATGAATTCTCATATTTAATATAAGCATTAGTTAAGTAATACAAGAATTATCGAATTACTTCTTTTTTGAGAAACCTGTTGAAAACTTTAGTTTTCATTAAATAATTATGAATGGTATTGAAAAAATCTTGTTTTTATACTAAAAAATCCTTCAAAAGAAATGATTGAAGAAATTTCATATGAAACAGAAGATTTATCCAATTTTTATTTAAAAAAAAGAAATTTGTCCTATTTTAGAGATAATTCCTTTTTTGCTTGTTTTGATGTTGTATTTAGAAGCAGATGAACTTGAAAAAAAATTTAATCTTGATAAAGAAGAAATTGAAAATCTTTCATTTATAATTGAAAGTTATGCAAATGCATCTTTATATAAAGCATTAAAACCATTTTCAAAAAAAGATGATTTCTATGAGGGATACTTTCATTTTATCCTTTAAAGAATAAAGAACAGACTCAGAAAATAAAAATTGTACTAAATGCAAAAAAAGAATTTGAAAATATTGCCAAGGAATACAGAAGTTTTTACAGCCAAGAAAAAATAGACAAAGCATTTGGAATATTTATAAGAGCAAAAAGTAATACAGATATTACTTATTCAATAGAAGAAATCGCAAATGCATCGCTATTACCCTCTGAAAATTATACATAAATAAGAAACATTTTAAGGTATGGAGGCAATATCTTGATTAGGGAAAGAACTATAAGCAAAATTATAAAAATAGTGAAAAATCAAAAAATATTACTCTTTTATTTTCTTCTTCAAGTCAAGTTTTTCTATAAGTTCCTTGTATCTGTTTCTGATTGTAACTTCTGTGACTCTAGCAACATCTGCAACTTCTCTCTGTGTTCTTTTTTCATTGCAGAGCAGTGTAGCAACATATAGTGCTGCTGCTGCAATTCCAGTCGGCCCCTTTCCGCTTGTAATTTCTTTTTTTCTTGCATCTCTTATTATCTTTCTGGCAGTTGATTCTGTCTTTGAAAAAAGTTTAAGTTCAGATGAGAATTTTGAAACATAATCCAACGGGTTTGTAGGGAGTATCCTAATTCCAAGCTGTCTGCATATGAATCTGTATGTTTTTCCTACTTCTTTCTTTTCAAGCGGAAAAGCATTTGCGATTTCATCAAGAGTTCTAGCAACTCTGTGTTTTCTGCATGCAGCATATAAAGCTCCCGCAACAACTGATTCCATACTTCTTCCCCTAACAAGTCCTTTTTCAGCAGCCATTCTGTAAGTTCTTGCTGCTTCTTCTTCTATTACTTTTCCAACATCAAGAACAGAAACAACTCTTCTAAGTTCAGCAAGAGCAAATTTCAAATTTCTCTCAATTGCTGTTGAAATTCTGGTCTGCCATTTTGTTAATCTAAAATATTTTCTTCTTTTTGAAGCAGGAAGTTTGTATATATCACCGCTTTTTCCTACTTTAGTAGAAAGTCCTTTATCATGTCTGGTATAAGTTAAAGGAGAGCCGACTCTTCTTCTCTTTGAAGTCTGGTCATAATCAAATTCTCTCCATTCCTGAGAAAAATCAAATGAAGAATCATCCATTACAAGTCCGCATGAACGGCAGACAAGTTCTCCTGTTTTCCTGTCAATTGTCACACTTGGACTTTTGCATTCCGGGCATATCCTTTCTTTTTTATTTTCCATTAAATTGCCCTTCATTTCTTGTTTTGGAGTTTGAGTAGGAATAATTTCTTTTGATTTTTTTACGTTTTTCATTTATTATGCACCCAGTATATTTTCACAATTTTAATAGGAAAGTTTTTAAACTTTCTCTAATAGTATATTAAAACAAAAATATTTATAAACATTTCTATTTAAAGGTAGTAGAATGATGTTTGTCTCCCATTACCTTTTTTTTGTCCTTTTTCTATCTATTTTTAGCGGTTTTTTAACCCCGCTAGAATTTTTGCTTGCTCTTTTTGCAGGCTGGATATTTTCAGGTATTCCTGATCTAGACTCAAAAAACTCTAAATTTTCAAGAAAATTTGGGCTTTTTAGCAGGATACTGAGGCACAGAAAGCAATTTCACTCAATTTTCTTTATTTTTGTTCTTTCTGTTATTTTTTCGTACTTGCTTTCATTTATCTACAATAAATTCCTATTCTGGTTTTCTGTTTTTTTCTTCTCAGGTTTTCTCCACTTGATAACTGATTCTCTGTGCGGAAAAACTGCCTTTTTTTGGCCCATTTACAAAAAAAATATCGGAATTTCTGTTTTTAAAACCGGCTCAAAATACGAATTTCTTTTTATTGCAGGACTTTTGATTTTTTCAATCATCCATCTTTTTTTATCTAAAAAATTTCTTGAACTCTTTTTTTTATTATTGATTACTGCATCAAATAGAAAAGAAATCCGTTATGTTTTTTTTCAAAAAACACATAAAGAATAAATTATTAATTAAAGGTATATGTTTGAATACATAAATATTGAATTAGTATCAGAATTCTGGATTTTTGTAAAAATTATTTTTTTCCTGTTTTTCATTGTTTTTCTTGCTGTTCTTAGTTTGGAATTCCAATCAAGAGTTTTTGAAAACAAAATTAAAATCAAATGGAAGAGTATAAAAACAAAAATAACTCTTTTTCTTTTCAAGATTTTTGAACTAGTTGCTGAAAGGCAGAAAGAATAACCCCAAGGCAAGGTATTTATCCTAAAAAATACTCTAAAAAACAATGAAAATATCCTCTATTGGAATAAAAAAGAAATGTAAACTCGAGAATTTACTGTTGGGGGAAGAAAAAGTAGAGAACACCTTTGGAGAATTTAACCTTACAAGAACAAGAATCTTAAAAAAAGATGAGGAAGGTATAAAGATTCTTGAACTTGACAAAATTGATTCTATTGAAATTTCAAGCAAACAGCTCTGGCAGTTATTTCTAGCTTCTCTTGCAATTGCAGGATTATGTGTTCTCTTATTTTATCTTAAAATAAAATCACTATTTACAATTCTGCTTTTGGCAGATATTGCCTGTTTTATAGCATATTTTATTACAAGAAAGCAGACAGTAAAGATAATCGCAGGAAACTGCGAAATCCAAACTCTCTGCGAAAAAGGAGCAGAAGAATTTGTAAAAGCTGTTTATCAGCGTATGCTTAAAATAAAAAAACAATGATTTCATCTGCTTTTTTTTCCATTTTATTTTTGAGTTTTTTTATTCCAGAAAAAACAATTCAAAAGGTGTTTTCAGTTCTTTGCCATCAGATGAAAGAAAGAACACCAGAAGATTCTCCAGTATGCTTCCGCTGTCTTGGGATTTATCTTGGATTTTTTGCTTCAATGATTTCTATTTTTTTAGTTGATTTGAGAATTCATTTTATTTACTCTGTCTTGTTCATTTTTCCAATCGCATTTGACGGCATAACTCAAATGCTCAAATTAAGAAAAAGCGCAAATTCTCTCCGCTTTACAACAGGTTTTATTTTCGGACTGGGGACAGCAGTTATTTTAAACAGCATTGTAAAAAACAGCTATTTAGAACAGCAGAATCTTTTCCAGTTTTTTGCATTTCTCTCTTTATTTTCAATTATTCTATTCTATTTATCAAAAAAATCCAAAAAAATTCTCTATTCTGTCTCTTTTTCCTCCTTCTCTTTTGTTTTTTTCATGGCAGTCTATTTGACAATCTTTTTATTTTAATTAATCTTTATTTAAATCAATGAATAAAAAAGCAGGAATGATGGGCTGTTGTATAGCAGTAATAATTTTTGTAATAATTTGGTTTATTTTTGGACAGCAGATTATGAGTTTTTTAAATGGACTTTTCCAGCAGGCAATGTACGGAGATATTCCTGGACTTACTGAATCTCCAAAAGTTCCGGGAACTCCTGATGAAGGACTTTTTAGAGTATAAATATAGCTAAATTCTTAAACTCATTTTGATTTAATTTAATTGATGGAGCTTAACATATCTGAAGAATTCAAGATAAATCCTGATAATTTAATGGCTTCAAGAACATGTTTGATTTCCCAGAGTGGCGGAGGAAAGTCCTATGCAATTGGCGTTATATGTGAGGAGTTATGCAAAAATAAATTAGGTTTTGCAATAATTGACCCGGAAGGTGAATACGCAGGACTTAAAGAGAAATATGATATTCTTTGGATTGGAAATAATAAAAATTCAGAACTCCGGTTAGAGAAAATTGATTTTAAAAAACTTGCAAATCTCATTATTTCCAAGAACATTCCTGTAATACTTGATGTTTCAAATGCTGTTGATGAAAAAAAATCTGTTTCAGACTTCTGTTCTGCATTATACGAAGAAGAAAGCAGGTTAAGAATGCCTTATTTACTGATTTTAGAAGAAGCTGACAAGTATTCCCCGAATATAGGAAAAGGACTTATGATTATTGAAGAGATAGCAAGAAGAGGAAGAAAAAGAGGGCTCGGACTTTTAATTGCAAGCCAGCGCCCTGCTTTCGTAAATAAAAATATCTTAAGCCAGTGCAACAACCAGTTCCTCGGAAAACTTACAATAAAGAATGATATCGATGCTGTAAAGGTTTTTTTCTCTGATTTAAAAGAAACAAAAAAATTAACATCATTAAAATTTCAGTTTGTAGCTCAGGGGGATATTTCACTTGAACATAAAACCATAAAATTCAGAACAAGAGAAACTTCTCCTTTAGGTTATACTCCGAAAATAAAGGAAATAAGAAGTGAGAGTATTGAAAATATTCTAAAAAGTCTTGGTGTTAGTGAAGAAATTATTGAAGAAAGAAAAGAAACCGAGAAAGGAATTGAAATTATCGGAAAAATTAAAGAAAAAGAAGAAATCTTAAAAAAACTTTCCAAATTAATGAAAAAAAAATTTTTGTTATTCGGAGAAAAGACTGAGAATATTGAGAAAATTGATGCAATTCTAAAACCTATTTTAATATGTAAAATATCTTATATGCAGAAATCAATTTTAGAGGAAAAAAACAGGGAAATAACAGTTATTATTGACAATGAATCGTTAAAAACATTAGAGATTAAAAACAACAAAGCATATGTAAAGGAGGACTTGTCAATTTTTGAAAACAAGGAACCTGAAAAGATAAGAGTTCTCTTTTCTCTGCTAAATAAAGAAATGACTATCTTGGATATTTGCAGAAAAACAGGGATGTCTGAAGAAACAGCAAGAAAAATAATAAAGGAACTTGAAAAAGAAAAAATAGTCTCAGAAATTAAAAAAATAGGCAATGCCAAAGTTTATGCTCTCATAAAGAAGTTTAAGGCAGACAGTAGTATTAATTCCTACAATTCAAAAATAGATTTTCCTGCAGAAAGAAGAGAAACAGAAGTAAAAATTGAGGAGATAAAAACAAAAGAAGAGAGTATTGAGAATTTTTTTAAGAGTTTGAATCCAAAATCTGTTCTTACAGAAAAGAAGATAGTTTATCTGCCTTATTATAAAGTTACTCTTTTATCAGGAAGTAAAAAAAGGGTAATTATCTTAAATTGACTTTTGGATAAGAATATTTATCTATTACTTAATTTTTTTCACTGCAGACAAATTTATAAAAAGTTTGAACAATCATCCAAAGAAGTATCTTTAATTATCTACTTACTGTAAAAAATAACCATAAAAGTTATAAAAAGTAAAAAAATGTGTTAACTATGGATGCAAAAATTTCAAATATAATGAATGAAAGACTTGTAGAAATTGTCTTTAACAAAAAAGAAACTTTCAATTCTCCCCTTATCATTGAAGGATTTTCAGGAGTCGGCTTGGTAGGAACAATATCAGCCCAGTACATAATTGAACAAATGGAACTGGAAGAAATAGGAAGAATAGAAAATGAACTTATTGTGCCTGTATGTATAATGAACAAAGGAATGATAAAATATCCAATTAGAGTTTATTCAAACAAAAAGAGGGATATTGTTGTATTTGAAACAGAACTTCCTCTCCCTCCTGAATTAATAAGAATTATCTCAAAAGAAATTGTTGAATTTGCCAAAAAAACAAAAGCAAAAGAAATTATTTGTATGGATGCAATAGCTGTTTCAGAAGTTCCCGACCAGACAAAAGTTTTTGGTGTTGTAAACAGCAGGGAAATGGAGAAAAAATACGAAAAGAAAATAAAAATGCTGGAATCAGGAATTATAATGGGTGTTTCTGCCTGTGTTCTTTTATATGCAAAAGAAGAGGGGATTCCAGCAGTCTGCATTATGTCAGAAAGCCACACAAATTTCCCGGATGGAAAAGCAGCATCATCTGTTATTAACACTGTTGAAAAAACAATAGGTATTGATATAGACACAAAAAAACTCGAACAAGAAGCAGCAAAATTTGAATCAAAATTAAAAGGTATAGTAGATAAGGCTAAAACCTTCCAACAGCAACAGAGAGTTATGGATGATCCGACAAGAGTAATGTTTGGGTAAGTTTTTTAAAATTGATTTGTAAAAATTAGTCTAAAAATTAACATTAAGAATCTCTCATCCATTTCAAAAAGATTTTTAACTGATCAAAATACTTCACA
>CAZVOT010000001.1:0-28206 GCA_964628775.1 Candidatus Woesearchaeota archaeon | reverse complement strand
AACCTAAATTTTGATTTTTAAAAATCTCTCATCCATTTCAAAAAGATTTTTAACTGATCAAAATACTTCACAAACCTAAATTTTGATTTTTAAAAATCTCTCATCCATTTCAAAAAGATTTTTAACTTCTGCTTTATTAGTTATTATCCTAATGGAAGACAAAGATTATCTCGATTTTGCAATTCTAAAAACCCTAGAAGAAAAAACTATTCACGGTTCTATGATTCTAAGAGAATTAAAAGAAAGGTTAAAAGAGAATATTCCTGCTGATAAATTTGTATTTTCTCTTGATTCTCTTGAAAGAAAGAAGTTTATAATAAGTATGGATGTTCCGTTAATGTCAGGTTTTAACAAAGCATACAGAATAACAAGAGAAGGAAAAACTGAAATTGAAGCAAAAAAGAACAATTTCAGAGATTTTCTAACTTTTATGGGACATAAATAGTTAAAATTTCTTTTTTAGCTTAAAAAAGAGCATAATTACTCTAAATAAATGGCTTTATCCTTGTTTGTTTTGGCGTTTTTATTATTTGGACACGCCGCTTCGCAGGCTCCGCAAGATATGCATAAATTTGCATCAACTTCTGCTTTCCCTTTTACAAGTTTAATTGCATTTACAGGACAAACACTGACACAAACAGCGTTTCCAGTGCATTTTGATTTATTAACAATTGCAGTCATACTTTTAATTAATCAATAAAGAATTTATATCTTTTTATGATTCCATAAAATAGTTACTACCTTAAAGTTAAACATTTATAAATGTGTACTGCCATAGATTTGCTAGAGGTGCATCAAAATGATAAAACTAAGAGGATATAAATCAAAATGCAAATACTGCAATAAATTTTTCCCAAGTATATTAGTTAGATATGGAGTATGCACAAACTGCTTAAAAAATTGGCGAAGTGTAAAACAAAATTCAGCAGAAATGAAACAATTTAATTTTTAATTTTTATTTTTTAAAAATGCTTCTAAATTTCCATAACATTTTTAATTATAATATGCTGGTAATTTAATGTGGTTGCAGAATTAATGTTAATTGCAGTTGTAATTATAGGATTATACTATTTATTTCAATTCTTTCCAGTATTTAGGTATATTTTATACGGAATACTGGGTTTATTCGGATTCTTAATATTTTTCAGGTATTTCATAAGAAAATATGATGAATACGAAAGAGGAATTATTTTCAGAATGGGCAGATACAGCAGAGTAGCAGGTCCAGGTTGGAGTGTTGTTTTGCCTTTTATTGAAAAAGAATTTGCAAAAATTGATGTAAGAGTAAAAATGATGGCTCTTAATGTCCCAAGCGCATTTACAAATGATGATTTAGAAATTGGACTATCTGGTTTTGTTTATTATAAAGTAGAAGATCCGACAAAAGCAATGCTCCAGATTGAGAATTATCAGCTTGGAATAATAAATATGGTAAACAGCGAAGTTAGAAATATAATTGGAACTTTAAAAATGAGAGAATTATTCGCCAACTTAGAGAAATTAAATGACTTACTAACAGATGTAATAAGGCACGAAACTTGGAAATGGGGCGTTAATATTTCAATGGTTCAAATTCAAGGAGTCCGTCCTAGTCAGGAAATAGTAAATGCAATGAAAGAAAAAACAATAGCAAAAGAAATGATGCAGGCGCAGGTATTCAATGCAGAAGCAAAAAAAGTTCTTATTGAAGCAATAGGTAAAGCCGGAGAATCATTAAATCAAAATGCCATTGCATACATCTACATAAAAGCATTGGAACAAATAGGACAAGGACAGGCAACAAAGATTCTTTTCCCAGCAGAATTTTTCAATGTAATTGAAAATGTGGGAAAATCAATTGGCGGAAATATTGGCGGAGTAAATATTAATGAAGCAATAAATGCAGTAAAAAACAAAATTCTTGAATCCAAATAAACAGTATCTTTATAAAATTTAACAACTCCATATTTGCTATGGTTATTGATGAATTAATTGAAAGTAAAAGTTTCTCAAAAAAATCTGCACCTCAATCATTAGAATCTCATCTGCCAAAACAAGAAATAAAAAAACCATATACACTTGAAAAGTACCAAAAGGACTTGGAAATCTGCTATTATGCAACATTCATTGGAGCATTGGCATTGATTCCAGTTTTTCATCTCTCACTTCTCTTTTCAAACTGAATTTTTTTAAGTATTTTTGAAAAAAAACCAGCCAAGGTTCTTGCTTCCAATTTCTGGATTACAGCCCTGTTTAGTATATTATTTAAAACTTTTTTTTCAGTATTATTTATGCAAATTTTTTCAGATATTTTATCAATCATAAAAGAAACACTCTCAAGTTCCTTTTTATCTGCTGTTTTTCTTTTTTCATAATTAGAATTAAAAAATTCATAAATGATTATTGCTGTTGAGTGGGATATATTTAGAACAGGATACCCTTTACCTGCTGGAATATGAACTAAAAAACTGCATTTTTCAATTTCATATTTAGAAAGTCCTGATTCTTCATTTCCAAATACAAGTCCTATTTTAGAATCTTTATTTAGATCTAATGCAAGCTCTTTTGGAGTCAGATAAAATCTTAAAATATTATCAAAAAAACCTGTTTTTCCAGTTGTTCCGATTAAAATAACATTCTTAATTTCATCTAAACTTGAAACAATTTCAGCATTTAGAAGAATGTCCTGTGAATTCTTTGCAAATCTCCTTGATTCTTCTGATAAGTAATCACATGAAGGATTTACAAGAATTAATTTATTAATTCCGAAATTTGCTATTATTCTGAAAACTGCCCCTATACCTCCCGGAAACTTAGAACGGACAAGAATTACTTCTGCTTCCATTTCCTGATAAGCTCAAAACCGCAGATATCGCATTCATCAGAATCAATAGAGTATCCTTTTTTGCATACAGGACAGTATTTCAAGTACTCTCTTTCTTTTTTTATGCCTTCAAAAAAAACACTCTTCACAGTTATCCTCATTTTTTTTGCAGTATTCTGAACAGCGTAATCCTCTGTAACTAGAATACCTTTTTTTTCATAAGCAAGAGCCAAGATTGAAATATCTGCTTCTGACAATCTGTCAATATCTCCTGTCTCCTTTGCTTTTTCCTTTACATAAAGAATTGATTCTGGACAAGGTGAGAATATTTTTATTTTTCCGGATTCAAAAAGCATCTTTGAGCGGAAATCCTTTATTTCTTTCCTGATAAGTTCCGTTGTTATCATATTTTCAAAATTAAGGGAGTTTGAAAGCATAACTGCACTTGAATCCATTACATAAACCATAAATAAAAAAGAATAAAAGCGAATAAAAATTATTCTACTCAATGATTTTTTCAATAACCGAAATAATTGAAATGATAATTACTGTTCTTGCAATAGGATACTTGGCAATGGGTATAATTGTTGGAAAAAATTATTATTTTGGAATAGAGGATGTAAAAAAGAGATTTTTGAAGTCAGCAATGATTGTAAGTCCTGCAGTCATATTCCACGAAATCGGACATAAAGTTGCTGCTATTGCAACAGGAAATATCGCAGTTTATCATGCAAATTATTTCGGGCTTTTTTTGGGTATAATGGCAAAAACAATAGGTTTCCCTATAATTTTTATCCCTGCGTATGTTTCAATACAGTTTAGCAATTATTCAAAAATAAATCATTTCTTAATTTCAATTGCAGGCCCTCTTGTAAATTTTTTAATGTTTATTGGAAGTTCTTTGTATTTAAAGTATAAAAAAGACATTGAATCAGACTTATTTGAGGCATTATTCATAACAAAACAGGTAAATTTATGGCTGATGATTTTCAATCTTCTTCCTCTGCCAGGAACAGACGGCTTTCAGGCATTGACTTCTCTTTTTAGTTGAAAAATTACTGCCAAATTATTTTTTGGAATTTAAAAAATCAGCAATTTTCAATGAGTTTAAATTTTTTATTATTTTAAAAAAGAAGGTGATAGGAATAGTCCATGTTATTTTTGCAGGAATGCTTTCAATGTTACTATCATTAAATCCATATGTAACATTAATCTCTTCAATGCTGCCTGATGCAGAATTTTTATTTAACCTCCCCCACAGAGTTGTTTTCCATTCAGTATTTTTCCTGATTCTCCTGTCAATATTGATTTTTATAAAAAAGAAAGAATATTTTCCTTCTTTTTTTATCGGCTTTACTTCTCACTTGATTTTGGATATGTTTTCAAATACAGGAGTTCTATTTCTCTACCCTCTCTCACAGGATAATTTCTACATTCCAGTAAATTCAGAAATCTCAGGAATCTTTGTTTTTACAGTAAGTTCTGTTTTTCTGCTAAACAAGACAAAAATTAATTTAAGCCGGAAAAAATTAGTTATTGCAGTTGCTTCTGCTTTTGTTTTACTTATGTTTTTTTCAAATAAAACAAATTCATGCAGTAATTGCAGTATAACATCAATAGAAGAAATGTTAAGTTTAAAAGAAAAATACAATGAAAAGCAGGTTCTAACAAATGGAACAATCTGTTCTGGGATAAAAACCTATAAATCAAGTTCAGGAACTGAATATGAAATCTTTGAACTCTGTAATAATGAAAAAATAACTGTCTGGAAAAGAAAAGAAGATTTTGTAGGATTAAAAGAGAATAAAACGGTGGAAATCTGCGGAAAATTCACAACAAGGTATACAACCCCTGAAATTTACTATGTTAACTGGGTAAAAGAACTTTAAAACAGGAGAAAAACCTTTTTATGCCCTTCTTTTTTATATAAATTATGGACTTTAAATTTCTGGAAATGGAACCAAGCGAAATAAGAGACATCCTTCTTTCAGTTTTTGTTCTTGGATTTATATTCTCATTCAACAAGTGGGATTCAATAGAAGCAGGTATTTCCAACTTTTTTTTAACAATACTCCTTGTAGGTTTTTCATTTTTAATAAAAATGATTGGACATAAGTATACTGCAGATAAATATGAATGCAGGCATAAATACATAATCTGGCCTCAAGGACTTGCTTTCTCGCTTTTTGCAACTTTGCTTTTCAATGGAAAAATTTTATTCGCTCTTTCTGGATTTTCAGCAATGTCCTCCTCATATTTCAGCCGTCTTGGAAAAAAATATGTTGACTTGAGCTTCAATGAAAAAGGCAGAATTGCTCTTACAGGTCCGTTATTCAACATAGGACTTGCAGTTTTATTCAAAATGTTTGAGGGTTTGTTAAATCCTGAAATAGTGCTGGATATGGTCATAATAAACTTAACAATTGCTTTCTTCAGTCTAATTCCTCTGCCTCCTCTTGACGGCTCGCACATACTTTCTTATGATTGGACTATCTGGTTAATGGTAATTTCCTCAACTACTACCCTTTTATTCCTTCTTAGATTCGCAAATCTGCTTATATCCTTTTTTGTTATCACTCCTTTGGTAATCGCAATATTTATATTTAGCCAAAAATATACATAAAAAGTATGGTAGAAAAGGCAGCTGAAAAGGATAAGAGAAAATATTCAAGGGAACTTCTAAATAAGACAATAATTTCAAAAACAGGTAAGATATTTGGCAAAGTTGGAGACATTGTTTTTGAAACAAGAACAGGAGAATTAATTAATATAATACTTAAAAATCCCACAGAAACATTAAGCACAATGGATGTAGAAAAAGATAGGAATGGGATAAAGATTCCATTTAGTTCAGTAATAGCAATCGGTGATTTTGTAGTTGTTTCTGAAGAGGATATTGTTTAATTGCATTAGAAACATTTTTTTTGGTTGATGTATAAAGGTTAGATATTACTTGGAAAATACAAAATCTATTTTCTTTGAATCAATATTTAAAATAGAAATTAAAAATTACCTGCACTTCAAAAGAAGATTTTCAATTTCAAAAAAGATTTTATCTTTTTTTTTCTCGTCTATTTCTTTTTTGTATTCTTTTACAAGTTTCATTATTTTATCATCAAAAATTCCTTTCATTTTAAAGAATCCAGCAAGCTGTGAAACATTTTTTGGTTTTGCTGTCCGCTTCATTCTCTCAAAATCAATCAGCTGGACTTTTCCTTTTTTCTTTACAATTATATTCTTATACGGGCGGTGCATTTCTTCCTTATTCATATACATCTTGTCAAGAATCCTGGCTTTCTCTAACAAATCTAGAACTGTTTTCCTGTCAAGAGAGTAATCCTTCATAAAAATTCCTTTTACGAATTTATACACAACAAATCTAAGTTCTTGATTATAAAACGTAAATTTAGGGCCAAGCTTATTTTTGTTGGCAAGTTTAAGCATTTCTGCTTCATTTTTAACTGAGTCTTTTGCAGCAGGTATCTCTTTCTCAATTTTAACAGCATATTTTCTGTCAGCAATAAGTACAACTGCGTGCCTTCCTCTGTCTAAGTATTCTATCTTCTTGTATTTTTTAAAAAGAACTGAGAGTATCCTCTCTAACCTTTCATTAGATACTTTATTTTCTTCAGCTCTTGCCAAGAGTTCTTTGGAATACATTTTTGAATTCAACTTTTTTTGTTTTAAAATTAAAAAGAGCATAGTTGCCAAGTTCAGCATCCGCAATCTTTATCATGTTCCTTTTTTCAAAATTTGTTTTTTTGTCTGAACCGGAAATCCAAACACAGGGTTCAATTTTATTTATTATATCTTTAATCCAAAAAGAAAGAGAATCATAGGTTAGAACAACAAGCTCCCTGGATATATGTTCGGAAAAAAACATTTTAACACTTTCAGAATCATGCGAGAAAAACGGACATTTTTTTAAAAGTTCTTCTTCAATTGGAAGGACAAATCCTCCCAACCCCAGTATATTAGAATCAGAAAACAAAAGTCTTTTTTTGTGGAATATTTCAATATTATCACATTTTCTTATCATTGACTTCCAGTTTTTGGGTTCAAAAATTCCCGGGATAAAATAAACTTTTTTTTTGAATTTATCAAGTTCTTTTAAAATCATTTTAAACTGCAGAGTGTTGTCTTCTGTTTTTTGTTTCATTGAATCATAAATAATCTTTCTAATTTCTATTTCTTTCATACCCTCTGTTATTTTAGGAAAAATCCCTCCTGCAATAAGTCCGCCTAAAAAGAAAACAGCATCAAAATCCTTCTCCTTCTGCATTAATTTCAAAACATCTATATTCCCATTAAGATTTGAAAATATAAGGGCTTTCACCTTTTTTCTATGTATAATCAAATAAAAAAACATTATGTTTTTGTATTATTTAAAGAAAAAATGGAGAATATCTGTTTAGAAATATTTAAAAATTCATTCCATTTTCTAAAAACAATATGTCCAAGTTAAGAAACGGAACTTGTTACAGGCATTTAAAAATACCTTATACAAGAACTTCAAAAAGAAAAAGCAAGGCTTTTATTGTAGGTATACCGGGAAGCAAGATTGTAAGATTTGTTCTTGGAGAAAAAAGCAAGAAATTTGATTCTCAAGTTGTATTAATCTCTGAAAAAGACATTAATCTAAGACATAACTGCCTTGAATCAGCTCGTATAGCTTCAGTTAGGTTTATAGAATTAAAAGCAGGAAAAAATAATTTCAGGTTAGTTATTCATCCATTTCCACACCACATAATGAGAGAAAACCCAATTGCAGCAGGAGCGGGTGCAGACAGATTCCAAAAAGGTATGACTCACGCTTTTGGAAAACCTTACGGAAGAGCAGCAAGAGTAAAAACAGGAACAAAAGTAATCTCAATTTACTGCGATAAATCAAATATTCCCTTTGCTAAAACAGCAATGAAAAGAGCAACAGGAAAACTGCCAATAACAGGACATATTAAAGTAATAAACAATCCAAAACAGTAAATTTTTCTTTTAAATTTTATTAAAGTTTTCAAATATGAAAGAGAGTATTCCAATTCATAAAAATTTTAAAAGGAAGGATAATTAATTTTCAAAATGGAAATTGACAAAAAAGAAAAATCTATCTTATGGTTTAAGGAAATTGGAAAAGAGGATATTCCAATTGTCGGCGGAAAAGCTGCAAACTTAGGTGAAATGACAAAAGCAGGTTTTCCTGTACCCATGGGATTTGCAATAAATGCTTACATTTTCAAGGAGTTTATGGAAGAAACAGGAATTAAAGAAAGCATTTTCTCAATATTAAAATCAATTGATGTTGATGACACAAAAGCAATCCAGTTGGCATCAGAAAAAATCAGAGAAATAGTAATGTCAAAAAGTATTCCAGAACATATTTTATCAAAAATATTGGAAGCATACAAAAAAATGAAAGCTGGAAGTGAGAGATACGAAAATCTAAGCGATAATGCAATGAAATTAATTTCAGCAGGAAGAGACATTCCTTATGTGGTAGTACGTTCTTCAGCAACAGCAGAAGATTTGCCTAATGCTAGTTTTGCAGGACAGCAGGCAACAATATTATTTGTAAAAGGAGAAGAACAATTAATCAGAGCAATAAAAGAATGCTGGGCTTCACTTTATACTGCAAGAGCAATATTCTACAGGGAAAAAAACGGATTTGAACATGAAAAAGTTCTTTTATGTGCAATTGTCCAGAAACAGATTGACTCTGAAAAAGCTGGAACAGCATTTTCAATTCATCCTTCAACAGGAAATAAAAACGAAATAATAATTGAAGCTGGCTGGGGGCAGGGTGATGCAGTTGTAGGAGGAGAAATAACTCCAAACAATTATATTGTTAATAAAGAAACATTTGAAATAAAAAATAAAAGCATCGGCGAACAGCAGTGGAAGTATATAAGAAATCCTGATGATATGGGTATGATAAAAGTAGAACTTCCTGAAAACAAAAAGAAAACCCAGGTTCTTGATGATTCCCAGATAATAGAACTTGCAAAAATAGTAAAAAAAATAGAAAATTATTACAAAGTTCCGCAGGATATTGAATGGTGCATTGAAGAAGGACATCTATATATTGTCCAGTCAAGACCTATTACTTTCTTTGGAAAAGAAGAAACAGAGGAAAGAAAAGAACCTGAAGGCAATATTATAATAAAAGGACTTGGAGCAAGTCCAGGAATTGCATCAGGAAAAGCATCATTGATTTTATCTCCTGAACAAGCTGATAAAATAGAAAAAGGGGATATTTTAGTTACAAGAATGACTGACCCTGACTGGGTTCCAATAATGCTAAAAGCATCAGGAATAATAACTGATGAAGGTGGAATGACTTGTTTTGGAGAACATACAAATATCCTGACAAACAAAGGATTTTTAAAAATAAGCGAAGTTTATGAAAAAATAAATTCTAATGAGGAGTTATTTATCTTCTCATTTGATTCTAAAAATTTAAAACCTGTCTGGAAAAGAATCATAAATTCATTTAAAAGAAAAAGCAGTGCAATTAGTATATCTACTTCTCAATCAAATAGAATAGAACATAATACTTTAGATATAACAGAGAATCACAAAGTATTTACATTCAAAGGAAGAGAATTGATAAAAAAAGAAATAAAAAGTATTCTTGAAGATAATGAACATCTCTGTATTGTTGAAAAACTTCCAATAAATTTAGCAAGCATTAAAAATGATAAATTAGGATATCTAATGGGTGCTCTTTTATCTGATGGGAACATAAGGGTAGATAAATATAAATCAGGAAATGCCAGAATAGGAAGAGTAACTTTTACTCAAAAACAGGATATACAAAAAGCAGAGTTTATCAAAATAGTAAAAGAATATTACAGCGATTTATTCAGTGAAGAAATGACTTTTGAAAGAGATAAATCAAGTTCATCTACTTTAAGAGGAAAAACAATCTGTGGATGTGCAACAGATTTTGTCTGTTTTAAACTTGTTCCTGCACAAAAAATTATGGAAATTTATGAGAATCTTGATTCATGGCTGCTTGAAATATCAGAAAGCTCAGCATTAAATTTCCTTGCAGGACTTATTGACGGCGACGGCTCATTTTATGAAAATAGACTGCATATCTATATACAGAAAGAAAAAGTAATCCAAGGAGTTGTTCTTGCCTGCTTAAAATTAGGCATTGTTCCGGAAGTTACTGTAAATAGGAATATACATCATATCCAGATAATGGAAAAGATAGAGGATATTCTATTTTATTCAAAAAGAATAAAAGGAGAAACACATAAAAAAATCAATGGAACAAAATTATTTTCAGCAAAACAGGTTCTAAGAGATATAATTGAATCTGTAAATTACAAAGGAAAAGTAAAACCCTATGTAAACAGCAATCTACTGATTGATTCTGAAAAAATAAAGCAGAAGATTCTTCCTATGCTTGATGGAAAAACAAAGGAAGAACTTTCAAAAGTTATTAATTCTGATTTAAGAATGTACAGAACAAAAAAAGTAAAAGAACTTGGAGTTATTGATGTTTACAATATTGAAGTTGAAGCAGACAATGAAATACAGCATAACTATGTTGTATTTACAAAAAAATACTCTCCTGTTCTTGTTTCAAACTGCCATGCAGCGATTGTATCTAGAGAACTTGGAATCCCATGCATAGTGGGAACCTCAACTGCAACAAAAGTAATAAAACATAATCAGGAAGTAACTCTTGATGCAGTAAGAG
Source organism: Candidatus Woesearchaeota archaeon (assembly GCA_964628775.1). GTDB lineage: Archaea > Nanobdellota > Nanobdellia > CAZVOT01 > CAZVOT01 > CAZVOT01. The sequence continues at coordinate 17,698 of CAZVOT010000001.1, read as the reverse complement.
GAATAGTCTACGGCGGAAAGATTGAAATAAAACAAGAGAAAAAAGAAGAATTCCTAAATGGAGAAACATCAAAACCAATTACATCAACAAAAATATACATGAATCTAGGAGTTCCAGAAAAAGCAGATGAATATTCCAAATTATGGTGCGACGGAATAGGACTTATGAGAATAGAATTTATTATAGCATCTTACATAGCAGAACATCCAAATGCAATGTTAGAACAAGGAAGAGGCAGTGAATATATAGACAAATTAGCAGAAGGAATTGCAAAAACAGCAAAAGCAATGGACGGAAAGCTGGTTGTAGTTAGATTATCTGATTTCAAGACAAATGAATATAGAAGTTTAAAAGGCGGAGAAAAATTTGAACCAAAAGAAGAAAACCCGATGATTGGCTGGAGAGGATGCTCAAGATACATTTCTCCAGAATTTGAATCCTCTTTTAGACTAGAATGCAGAGCAATAAAAAAAGTAAGAGATATCTACGGACATAAAAATGTAAAGGTAATGCTTCCATTTGTCAGGAATTTATGGGAAGTAAAAAGAATAATCTCAATCTTGGAAAGCGAAGGACTAAAAAGAGGGGAGGATTCATTTGAACTGTGGCTTATGGCAGAAGTGCCGAGCATTATCTTTATGGCAAATGAATTTTCAAAACTCTGCGACGGTTTTTCAATTGGCAGCAATGACTTGACCCAGTTAATTCTTGGATGTGACAGAGATTCAGCGCTTCTTGCAAAAATGGGCTACTTTGATGAAAGAGATGAAGCAGTAAAAAGAGCAATAGTAAATTTAATCAGAAGAGCACACGAAAATGGAGTCAAGGTTTCAATATGCGGGCAGGCTCCCAGTGTCTATCCGGATTTCTGTGAATTTTTAGTGAAAGAAGGCATAGACAGTATGAGTGTCAATCCTGATGTTGTAAATAAAACAAGAGTCCTTGTTTCTTCAATTGAAAGAAAAATTCTTCTGGAAAAAACAGACTTGAATGAAGAAGAAAAAAAAAGAATAATTGACGAACTGAATAAAACTTAATTTTTATTTTTTTATTGAATTCATTATTTGTCTTTTGAAATCTTGTGCTGTTGGTTTTTTTATAGTTATTATATCATTCGAGCTTTTGTTTTCTACATACTCTGAAAGAGCATAGATTATCACAGATAAAGACATATTCTCAATATCCTTTACATCTAAATTAAAAAAAGTTTTGTCTGTTGTTCTTCTATAGTCCTCTGCTTTTTTAGAAATAATTAATATATCCTGGTTATCTAAAATATCCTGTATATAATCCAAATCATCAATAGAAAGTCCTATCTGAGAAAGAGAATTCTCCTCCAAAGTAAAATATTCTTCAAGTGCTTTTGGAAGTCTATTTATTAAAATTGCATCAGTTATTATATCTGAGGATATATCTTTAATTTCTAAATTTCCAATTTCAGTAATTTTTTTATTATTCTCGTGAAGATAATTATTTATCCTTGCAGAGATGTAAGATTTATTTGTCTTTAAATTTTCAATCACTGAAATTAAATTATTTTTTTTATCTTCATAATGTTTGAACACTTGAAGGATTTTTATTTTTTCCATTAAAAAATTTTTAAAATAAGGTATAACTGACTCTGCAACTGCCTGTTCTATTAAATTAAAATCATTTATTCTATATCCTCCCCCCACATCAAACAGATAAGAACATAATATTATAAATCTTATTGAATTTTATAAATTCATAAAGAAAGAATTTTTCTAACAGCAGATATTGGCTTTTTATTATTAAAAAGAACATCATAGATTTCCCTTGTAATAGGAACAGAAATTTTCTTCTCATCTGCAATCTTTATTGCCAATGAACAGGCATTGACTCCTTCCATAACCTGAAGCGATTCTTTTTTTATCTCTTCAAGAGTCATACCCCTGCCTAGTTTCTCGCCAAGAGTCCTGTTTCTTCCATCCTCTGAAATAGAAGTTACAATCAAATCTCCTATCCCGGAAAGTTCAAAAAAAGTTTCTTCTTTTGCTCCAAGAGAAACACCAATTCTTTTCATTTCTTTAAGTCCATTTGTGATAATGGCAGACTTGGTGTTACAGCCAAATCCAAGTCCGTCAGACATGCCTCCTGCAATAGCAATAACATTCTTCAAAATTCCGCCCATTTCAACGCCAATAATATCATTATTCGGAAAAACATGGAAATTCTCTGATTCAAGAATCTCTTTTGCTAATTTTAAGGTTTCTTTATTATCTCCAGCAATTGAAACTGATGTTGGAATATCTAAAGCAACTTCATTTGCAATAGATGGGCCTGAAAGAGCGATAACATCAGCACTTGGAATCTCTTTTTTTATTGTTTCGCTCATCCTGAGAAAGATATTCGGTTCAAATCCTTTGGCAAGGTCAATAATGGGCTGATTTTTGTAAAATTCTGCAAGCTGTTTGGAAACAATAGAAACTATGTGCGAAGGAACAGCTATAACAATAAAATCTGCTTTTGAAACAGCACTGCCTAAATCCCTTTCTGCTCTTATTGATTCTGGCAGATTTACACCTTTTAGATATTTTGTATTAACATGATTTTCATTTATATCGCGAAAAACATCCTCTTCAATTGTCCATATAACAATCTCGTGTTTGTTTTTAGAGAGAATTCTGGCAAAAGCAGTCCCCCAATTACCAGCACCAAGAACAGTTATTTTCATCTTATTTTAAAATTACACAGATATTTTAAATTTTTTCACTAATCATATTAAAGAAACTATTGTTTTTAGGTAGTTTTAAAAATCTTTTAATTTACTTTAAAACTATGATTTGCACAACAAAAGACTGGGAAATAAATGAAATTTTTTCTTTATATAAAGATAATATCAAAGTTAATGTAGTAGAACCAAAAGAAAAGCCCGAAGGACTTGAATTTTTAATAAATGCTAATTGGAACATGATTTTAGAAGAAAGGATAACAAAACAAAATTCACCAAGAGAAGAATTTAGATTTGAGCCTTATAAAAAATACAACAAAAAAACAGAATATAATTCTCTTTATCATAAAGAAAACCTGCTTATATGGCCGGGCTTTGTTTCAAGATTAGAAAATTATAATTATACTGCTCTAAAAATGTTCAAAAAAAGTGAACTTACCTTAGATGTATCACAAATAACTTTCCCGGAAGTTCTTGCAGTAAAAAATCCTGCTTATTTTTATTATTTCAAAGACAATAAAGTTCCATCAGCTCCCTTGGCAGTTGATGTTCTTGTAATTTCAAGCGATGATTATATAACTCTTTCAAAAAGAGGAAATAACACCCCATTCTACCCAGGAGCTTATCATGTTTTTGGAGGAAATATTGAACTTGCTGGAACTCACCCAGTTGAAGAAATGTCAAGAGAACTTTTTGAAGAACTTGGAATTTTAGAAGAAGAACATTTTGATATAGATTCAATTGAAGTAAATGCCCTTTCAAATGATAAATTATTTATGTGGCGCCAGGATAAATGGGAGAATCCAAAAACCTGGAAAGTTAGAAAACCGGAACTTCACGCAAGAATAAGAGTGAATCTATCAAAAGATGAAATAAATAAAATTTTTAATGACAAAAAGAAAAAAGAACTTGATGTACAGAGTATACATTTTATCAAGTACAATGAAAATTCCTTGAGAGAAACAATAAGAGAATTCAATTTAACCCATCCATGCGAAGTTTCTCTTTTCTTAGAACTTTCAAAAATTACAAATATAAAACCAGAAGAACTTCTTTCTGAAATTTATTAGATTAATCCTTCTGTTCCGATTTTTGTTTTTATTACTTTAAGTCCTGAATCTTCTATTGCCAAAGCAACTTTTTCTTTGTGTTCTTTATCTGTTATTGCAAACATAATCCCTCCTTGTCCTTTGCCGGAGAGTTTGGCGCCGTAAGCACCAGCCAAAAGAGCATTTTTTACAGCCAAGTCTATTTTTGGATGCGAAAGTCCAAGTGAGAAAAGAACATTCTGGTTTTCATTTATTAATTGTCCGATTAAAGCAAAATCTTTTCTTTTTATCGCCTCTACTCCTCTGTTGCATATTTCCTCAATTCTATCAAAAGCATTTTTAACAAACTCTGGTTTTTCTTTCATTAAATTCGGTATATATCCTCCAACAGTTGTTGAAGTTTTCATAGAAATTCCTGTATCACCTATTACAACATCAATAGGCAGTTTATCAAGTTCAACAATATTTAATTTTCCATCTTTAAAAGACAAATAATTAAAACCGCCGATTGAACTGCTTATTATTTCTGAACCTGATGCCTTGCCTCCGTGAATTTTTTTCTGTGATTCTATGATTAAATTGTAATAATCTTTTTTTTCTATACTAAGGTTAAATTCTTTTGAAAAAGCAGATAAAATTGAACATAAAACTGCTGTTGAAGAACTCATACCGCTTGCAACAGGTATTTCTGATTCAATATAAATATTAAGTCCAGAAGTCATTTCAAACTTAAAAAGAAGTTCCCTGCAAAAATCAAGAAGAATGAATAAATCAGGATTTCCTGTTTTTTCTCCATTTATTTCCTCTGCAGTTCCAAGTTCCTTTGAGTTTATTGAAATCCCGCTGTCTTTTTTTTCAAGAGAACATTTTGTTCTTAAATCAACAGAGGTTATTACCGCAGGTTTTCCATAAACAACTGCATGTTCCCCAAAAAGAAAAAGATTTCCCGCTGATTTTGATTCAAACATAGATAACTATAAAAAACAAGAAATTAAATATCTTTTCAAAAATTTTAATAATGTGTTTTTTATTAAGTTAATGATGAAAGCCTCGGCTGCAGCAAATTCAAATATTGCTCTTGTTAAATACTGGGGAAAAAGAGATGACAAACTTATTCTTCCGTATAACAGCAGTATAAGTATGACTCTGGATAAAATGACTACTAAAACAACTGTTGAATTTGATAATAAATATAAAGAGGATATATTTATTCTAAATAATAACAAATTAAATAAAAATTCAGAGGATTATAAAGAATACATTGAAAAATTTTTAAATATAATCCGGGAAGAATTTAAAATAAAACAAAATGTCAAAATAAAAACAGAAAACAACTTCCCTACATCAGCAGGACTTGCATCATCAGCATCAGGTTTTGCAGCTCTTTCTCTTGCAGTAAATTCTGCTTTAAATTTAGGACTTGATAAAAAAGAACTTTCAATTTTAGCAAGAAGGGGTTCTGGTTCTGCTTCTCGTTCAATTCCAAGCGGTTTTGTTGAATGGAAAAAAGGAAAAAGAAAAGACGGAAAGGACTCTTATGCAGAAACAATAAGAGATGAGAATCATTGGAAAGAACTCAGATTAATTGCTTGTGTAACTTCAAAAAAAGAAAAAAAAATAAAATCAAGAGCAGGTATGTCTCAGAGTGTAAAAACAAGTCCTATTTACAAAAGTTCCTGGCTTTCTTCAATTGAAGATGATTTAAAGAAAACAAGAAAAGCGATAATTGAAAAAGATTTTTCTCTTCTTGGAAAAACAGCGCAGGAAAACTGCCTCAAAATGCACGCAGTAATGCTGACTACAAATCCTCCAATTATTTACATAAATGACAAAACAAAAGAGATTATTTATAAAATTGATGAAATAAACAAGAAAGGAATTGAATGTTATTTTACAATGGATGCTGGACCACAGCTCAAGATTATATGTCTTGAAAAAGATGCAAAAAAAATAATTTCAGAATGCAGGAAAATAAAAGGAATTAAAGAAATTTATGAATTAAAATGCGGAAAATCCGCATATTTAACTGAAGAACACCTATTTTGACTAAAAATGATAAAAGTTTCAGCCCCAGGAAAACTTATGATTTCAGGAGAGTGGAGTATTTTAGAAAAAGATAATTTAGCAGTTGTCTGTGCTGTAAATAAAAGAATATATTCATCAGTTTCAGAATCAAAAGATAATAACATATACCTCTCCCTTTTAGATTTTAACATAAGAAATATACCTGCTGAAATTATAGAAGGAAAATTAGTTTATTTAAAGGAGTTAACAGATAAACAAAAAGAGATTTTGAAATTCACAAACTCCGCAGTTGAAACAGTTTATGCCTATCTCAAAAAAATAAACCCCTTTAAACTCGAAACATCTGGAAAAGAAACAAGAATAAATATCAACAGTGAATCAAAAAAAATCGGCTTTGGTTCTTCTGCTGCATCTGTCGTTTCAATAATCTCATCTATATTGAAATTCAATAATTTTGATATTGAAAAAAAAGAATCAAAAGAACTGATATATAAACTTTCAGCAATAGCTCATTATTTTGCTCAGGGAAAATCCGGCTCCTGCTTTGATATTGCTGCTTCTGTATTCGGTGGATTTTTAGTTTACAGGACTTTTTATCAGGACTGGTTTTTAAGTCAATTTGAACAAAAAAGAAGTATAAAGGACATTGTTGATTCCAAGTGGAATGGTTTTTATGTTAAAAATGCTGCAATTCCAAAAAATCTTAAATTATCAATTGGTTTTACAGGAAGTTCTGCATCAACATCAGAAATGATAAAAAAAATGAAAGAATTTAAATCAGAAAGAGAATCCCAATATTTTGAAATAATCAATAAAATCAAAATTTTAACAGAACAACTTATCTTTTCATTAAAAACTGAAAATGAAAACAAAATATTAGAATTAATAAAAGAAAATGAAAAATTATTATCTTTACTTGGAAAAAAATCAAATATAAAAATTGAAACTGAAAAATTAAAATTACTCTGTGAAATTGCAGATAAAAACAAAGGAGCTGGAAAATTATCAGGAGCAGGTGGTGGAGATTGCGGTATTGCTCTTTGTTTTTCTGATGAAATTAAGAATAAAATAGAATCTGAATGGAGAAAATCAGGGATTTATGTTATTTCTGCTGAAATTGACAAAGAAGGAATAAAAGAAGATGCCTCTTTCAAAAAGAGGAAATAACACGCCATTCTATCCCAGTGCTTATCATGTTTTTGGAGGAAATATTGAACTTGCTGGAACTCACCCAGTTGAAGAAATGTCAAGAGAACTTTTTGAAGAACTTGGAATTTTAGAAGAAGAACATTTTGATATAGATTCAATTGAAGTAAATGCCCTTTCAAATGATAAATTATTTATGTGGCGCCAGGATAAATGGGAGAATCCAAAAACCTGGAAAGTTAGAAAACCGGAACTTCACGCAAGAATAAGAGTGAATCTATCAAAAGATGAAATAAATAAAATTTTTAATGACAAAAAGAAAAAAGAACTTGATGTACAGAGTATACATTTTATCAAGTACAATGAAAATTCCTTGAGAGAAACAATAAGAGAATTCAATTTAACCCATCCATGCGAAGTTTCTCTTTTCTTAGAACTTTCAAAAATTACAAGTATACTGCCCAAAGAACTGATTTCTGAAATTTATTAATCAATTCCTAATTGATAGAATTTAATTAAAAAATTTTTATAAATCTAAAAGTATTAACTTTTATATTGAATAAAAAAATAAAAATTCCAAAAGATACCAGATTAAGAATTTATTCTAGTTTAATTTTTTCATTGCTGATTATTTTTTCAATGTATTTATTTTTATATTTTTTGGGGGTTTTCGCTGAAAGAAAAGAGATTATTTTTATTTTTTCAAAAACAGGATTTATACTCATTATAATTTTTTTGATTCCTCTTGTATATTCTCTTTTTTTGAAATCCAGTGAAAAAGGTATAAAAATAAATGAAGAGGATAATGAGGAACTATTTGAAATAATAAAAAAAATTTCCGGAGATTTAAATGTAAAAATACCATCCAAAGTAATAATTCTTCCAACTGCAGATATATACGTATCTGGTTTTAACAAAAAAATATTAGGTTTGGGTATCACAACTTTAAGAGCAATTTCAAAGAAAGAGTTAGAATCTATATTATACCATGAATTTGGACATTTCTATGGAAAAGATACAGTTATTAGTTCTATTTTTTCAAAAATAAATATATCTCTTGTCAGTTTATACAATTTTGGAAAAAATTCAATAAAAAAATCCCGGCATCCTGCAAATATTTTACTTAACTTATATTTAATTTTATTTTTAAGATGTTATCTATTTATATTCAATATTTTTACTTCAATTTATTCCAGACAAGTTGAGTATAGAGCGGATTATATATCTTCAAAATTTTCTGGTAAAAAAACATTTGCAAATGCTTTGTTAAATTACTCTGCTTATTCATATTATTTTAACAAAAAAGGAAGTGAAGATATCTTTAAACTTATAAAAGAAAAAAAAAGTTGTGTAAATGTATACAAATTAATTTATGAAAATTATAAAAAAGAAGATACTAATAAGATAAAAGAAGAAATATTAAAAAAAGAAAAAACATCATTATTTTCATCTCATCCAACTTTAAAAGAGAGGATTGAAAAAGTTAATATAGATATATCCTCTTTAAAAATAAAAAATAAATTAAAAAATAATTCTAATACTCTTTTTAAAAAAATTGATGAAGAAAAACTTTCAGAAGATTTGGTAAATTCTCTTTATTTTAGAATGGTATATTTAGATGCTATATTAAGAGAGGGAAAATGCAAATTTTGTTCAAAACAATTTAAAACATTAAATGATTTGCTAAAACATGAATTAATCTGTGAAAAAAAGCCGGTAGAAAATAATTCCTCATAATCTCTCCTCAATATCTCTCAATGTGTTTAATTTTGAAATTCTGTTTAGTCCTATCTTAACAAAAGGGATTGAAAAGCCGACAGCCAAATGTGCGATAAAATCATCATCAGTTTCCTGCGAGCGGTGGGAAACAACAGGTGTTATTTTCATCTTTCTGCACTCTTTAACATAAGCAATTGTATCGCTTACATTTCCTATTTGATTGGGCTTTACTATTGAAGAATTCACATATTTTCCTGCTTTTTTAAGCCTAAACCTATTTGTTGCAGTCAAGTCATCAGCACAAACCATTCTGCATTTTATTTTGCCAAAACCAGAAAAATCATCCTCATTTAAAGGATCCTCTATATACTGGATATTATACTTATCAATCAAGGAATTTAAGTACATTCTCTGCTCTTCAAAAGAAAGCACTTTCTTGTCCTTTTTATAAACATAATTCTTCCCGTCAAATAACGAGTTGGCGGCAACATCAAGTCCAATTTTTAGTCCGTAAAAATCACAGATTTGTGATAAATTATCTAAAATCTCCTCTGTGTTCATATCAACAATATAAGCAAATTCAATATTTTTTCCTTTTATTTTTGATTGTAATTTTTTTTCAATCAGTTTGTAAGCGCTCATATTTTTAAAAAAACTCTCCTGAAAACTTTTTGCTTTTGGCTCAAAAACAAGAAATTCCTGTATATCTGCTCCGTCCTTGGAGTGAACTCCTCCTCCTATTATATTGGATAATAATATTGGCATTGAAAATTTTTTCCCTCCGAATGACTCATAAAGTTCTTTATTCTGAACTAAAGCATTCATCCTAAAAAAAGCAATAGATACAGAAAGAGATACACTCCCTCCAATTCTATCATAATTTTTTTTCAAAAATTCATCAAGATTTTTCTGTTCAGAAACATCAAATTCCATTATTTTATTTTTTATTTTGTTGAATTCTAATAAACATTTTTCAATTCCTCCTGGAAAAGCCGGAGTCTCATACTTTCCAAAAGAAGTTCCAGCAGGCGAACTTGCTTTTGTTATATTACTTCCAGAATATAACTTAACTTCTACGGTATCTGTTCCTGCCAGAGTTTTTATTTTTTGTATTCCAATTTTATCTGCTTTCAAATTAATTCCCTTATATATTCATTTATCTCATCTCTGGAAATGGCACAGCCTGAATATTTAAGCCCCCAAAGCAGGCTCCAAATCAGTTTTTTTTTTCCTTTACATTCTCCTGCTAAAAAAGAATCCAAATAACCTTTTTCAAAGCAGTATGAAATCAAATCAACTGAACGGAGAACTTCTATACCTGAAAGATAATCTGTCATCCTCCTAAAATTATCATTATTAATCCTAATTGATGTATGCAGTTTTGATTCAAGCAGATTCTTTACCTGATTTGGAGCCTCAATCAGTAATCTCATTGTTTTCTCATCAGTAGCAATAACATTTGCAGAAAGGTATTTTGCAAGAACAACTGATTCTATTTCTCCTCTGTGAATTATTTTCATTGCTCTGCCTTTAGCATAAAAAGTATTGTTAATAAGTTCAAGAAGTTTTTCTGTTCCATCTCTTAATTTATGAGAATTCCTGAAAACCTTCATTGTTTTTACTGCACTCTTGTTTATTCTAATTGCTCCAAAAGCCCATTTTTCAGAATTAAGAGGATTATAAATTGACTCTTTTCCAACTTCTTCAGTTATATAAAATTCTGTCTTGTCGTTTAATTTATCAATTGTCCATAAAAGACAGTTCATAGAAAGAGTAATTAATGTTGAAGAATCAATAACAACAGTTCTCATTCAAAAATCTTCCTGGTTTTTTTTATTCTCTCTCTGGGGCTAAGTGTTCTAAATTCATCTCTCTCTGAAAACTTTGTGTGTCCAACATAAGACATAACTTCTGCAATAGGAATAGATAAGAGTTCAGAAACCTGTCCAAGTGAAATTCCGTGTTCATATATCCTCTCTGCTTTTGTTATTTTTGCTTTTGTTACAACCCACTGAACATATTCAGAATACTTTTTGTCAAAATTAGATATGTCTTTTAAAAAACTTTTCAGCAGTCCTTCAAAAAGAGTATAATCTGAACTTTCAAGAAAAGAAATCATTTTTACGGTTTTTTTCGTGGAATTTAAAAGGAATCTTCTGTATTCATCAGGATGTTTCTGTTTTATTCTCTCTTTTGAAAGAAGTTTTGATAAAGCATAAATCAATACACTTATTCCAATGGAACTGGTATCTTGATAAATACTTGAATTATGAACTGTCTTATCGCTTAAATTGCGCAGGCAGTTATAATCTTCTCTTTGCAGGCATTCAACTGCTTTGTATAAAACATTAAGAATATCTGTTCTAACTTCAGTTTTCATATTATTATTAATATCCTTATTTTTTTATATAATTTGTGAATGACTAAAAAGCAATTATTTAAATTTTTATGTTGACTTAATTTTTTTATGAAACCAAGAAAATATACTATAGCAATAGAAAAAGACGAAGAAAGATGGTTAATCTCAGAAGTTTTGGAAATTCCTGGCTGCCACACTCAAGCAAAAACAATGGATGAACTCTTAAGAAGAACAAAAGAAGCAATACCAGCTTGTTTGGAAGAAAATAAAAAACAAGAAATTGAACAGGAATTTGTAGGTGTTCAGCAAATAACGGTGTAAATTTTTGGATAAACTCCCAAAATTAACTTAAAAAGAACTTGGAAAAATAGCAGAAAAGTTAGGTTTTTTTCGTAGTCATACAAAAGGAAGTCATAATATTTATAAACGTCCAGACGGCAGAAGAACAACAATTCCTTTTCATAATGGCGAAGAAATTGGCTCAGGACTTTTAATAAAGATAATAAAAAAAGATTTTAACATAACAAAAGAAGAATTTATGAGAATACTAAAAGAAGATAGTTAAAAGATTACCCGCTTCCTTTTTAAATCTAAATTCTATTCTCTTTCTAATGGATTTTTTCCCTTATAATGAAATTAGAAAAGGACAGGACAAATTAATTGCAGATATAAAAACAGCAGTAGAAAGCAGGAAAAATCTTATTGCCCACGCACCAACAGGACTTGGAAAAACTGTTTCTGTCCTTGTTCCTGCACTTGAATATGCAGTAAAAAATGACAAAACAATATTTTTCTTGACTCCCAGGCACACACAGCACATGATTGTAATAGACACAATAAAAAAAATAAAGGAAAAAACAAAAACAGAAATACAAACAGTTGATTTAATAGGAAAGAGATGGCTCTGTGGTATATCTGATATAGATGAACTTTTAAGTTCAGATTTTACAGAATACTGCAGATATTTAAGAACAGAAGAATTATGCGCTTATTATAATAACATCTGGAAAAAAACAGAACTCTCAGAAAACGCAAAATCAAAAATTGATGAATTAAAAAAATTAAGTCCTCTTCACGCAGAAGAAGCAAAAGAAAAATGCAAAAACTTCTGTCCCTATGAAATAGCCCTTCTGCTTGCAAAATCAGCAAGAGTAATTATAGCAGATTATTATCATATATTCCATCCAAGTCCAAGAAAAATAATCCTGACAAAAATGAAAAAAGAACTTTCTGACTGCATAATAGTTGTTGATGAAGCCCATAATTTAGGAACAAGAGTAAGAGAATTATTATCCAGCAAACTGACAACATCAACAATAAACAAGGCAATAAAAGAAGCAAGAGAACTGGATAATACTGAAATTCAGGAGGACTTGATTTGGATTTTAGACTGCATAAAGGAACTTGAAAAAGAAGAAGAGGAATATTTTGTAAAAGAAGAAGAATTCAGAGAAAAAGTAGAAGAAACACTGAACAAAAAAATTGACGACATAATAAGTGTTTTTAACAAATATGCAGAAGAAGTAAGAAAAACAAAAAAAAGAACTTATCTTGGCTCAGTTGCAAAATTTCTTGAATTTTGGACAAGCGAAGAATCAAAAAAACCGGCATTTACAAGAATAATGAGAAAAAAGAAATTCAATGACAGAAAATATTTTGAACTTGAAATCTCCTGTCTGGACCCTTCAATTGTCTCAAAAGAAGTTTTTGATTCAGCACATTGTTCAATACTGATGTCAGGAACAATGCGTCCTCAGAAAATGCACCAGGATGTTCTTGGACTTGAAGAAAAAAGAACAATGATAAAAGAATATGAAAGTTCTTTTCCAAAAAACAACCGCCTTGTACTGATAGTTCCTGACGGAACAACAAAATACTCAGAAAGAAATGACTCCCAATTTTCAAAAATTGCCCTGTACTGCTCAAAAATAACAAACTGTTATAAAACAAATATGGCTCTATTTTTTCCTTCCTATTTCTTAAGAGACAAGATAACAGAAAAAATAATAACAGACAAGGAAATAATTCTTGAAAAGCAGAATATGAAAAAAGATGACAAAGCAAAATTATTAAAAAATTTCACTTCACTTTCAAGCAAAGGAGCAGTTCTCTCTGCCTGTACTGCAGGAAGTTTTTCAGAAGGTATTGACTTGCCTGGAAAGAATTTAGAATGTGTTGCAGTAATAGGAATTCCTCTATCAAAACCAGACTTGCTTACAAATTCTCTTATAAATTATTATGACAAAAAATTCAAAGCAGGATGGAATTATGGGTATATTTATCCGGCAATGAATAGAACCATACAAGCAGCAGGGAGATGCATCCGTTCTGAAAAAGACAAAGGTGTTATTATTCTTATTGACAAGAGATACACTTGGGAGAATTACTTAAAATGTCTGCCTACTGACTGGATAATAAATTTCACCAAAACCCCTGACTTGAAAATAAAAGAATTTCTTGACAAAAAATAGATTTTTATTTCTTTATCAATAATTTTAATTTTTTTTCAGGCAGGAGAATTTCAGATTCAAAAAAAGAAACATTCCACACATTTAGAAAATCTCTCATCTCTATTGAATTTTCTGTTGGAACAATAAGGATAGTATTTGATAATCTGCAGGCATTTAATTTTTTTATCATTCCCTCACTTTTTCTTCCATTTAAAGCATAAAAAAATTGTATTCTTTTTGTTTTTGAAAAATTTTTGAGATTATAAGAGAAAAGAACAAAAGAATCGTAGCCGTAGCTTTCAGATAGTTTTTTACCAGTAACACAGCTTATACTGTCAGATAGTATACTCTCTCTTGGGAGAAAAGTTATTTCAAATACTTCTTTATATGTTTTTGATGTAACCTCACTTTTATCAAATAATTTCCTTAATTTAGATGAAACAGCAAAATTAATCTTGTCCTTAAAAATTAAAAGAAAATCTATATCTGTAGGTTTGTCCTTCCCTTTAACAAAAGAACCAAAGATTATTACATCTAAAACTTCAGAATTATCTACAATAAATTTATTGCAGTTCTTTAATATGTTTTTCAGCGATTTTTTTGGCATACTCACATCTCTCTTTCGATATTTTTGTTGTATATGTACTTCTGTATATTTCAAAAATTGGGTCTATTTCTTCATACAAATTCTTGAAATAAAGTTTAAGAAATTGGAATCTCTCTGTGTGATTTTTTAGAGCTGTGTTTAATTTATCAAATAATTTAAAGTCATAATAAGAAAATAAAGATTTAAAGTATAAACTGGTTGCAGATGTAAAATCTGTCATATTCGAATAAACTAAATTAGCTGAAGAGTAGAATCTCAAGGCATTGTCTTTAAGTTCATCTTTTAAATTCATGTTAACATTATTAACAAATCTCTATTTTAAATGGTTTTTGGTTAATATCATTAACAATTGCTTTTTATTGGTTAGCCAAAGCAAAGGAAAGATAAAGAATGCCCTCATTAAGTTCTTTATCTATCCTATCTAGTATCTCAATACCCATATCAAGTGATTTTTCAAGGAGAGAACATAAACTCATCGGATTTGAAGAACTGCCTGTGCTTCTTGGTACATAAATTGAAGTTAAACTCTCAGTTTTTTCTTCTTTTTTTACAGAAAAATCAGTTTTTGCGAATTTACCGCAGGGCAGATAAAAGTATTCTGGTTTTGTCATATAATTAGATAAAATAGAAAAAATTAAAAAGTTAATTAATGCTGAATTTCATAAAATCTTCTGCAAGTTCTGTTTCAGGAAATACTGATTTTGCCTCTGCAAGCATAGGTTTTAAGTCCTCATATTTCTGAGAAAAGTGAGTCAGATATAATTTTTTGCTCTTGGATTTTTTTGCAAGTTCTCCTGCCTGAATAGAGGTCATATGAAATCTATCCTTTGCTTTTTCCCTGTCTTTTTCCATATAAGTTGATTCAGATATTAAGACATCTGAATTTTCTGCAAATTTTATTAATTTTCTGTCAAAAAGAGTATCAGTTATGTAGGTTATTTTCCTGCCAGGAACAACTATTGTCCCTTGTTTTGCAGTTATTTTCTCTCCTTTGTATTCAATTGTTTTTCCCTGCTGTAATTTCCCAAGAATCTTGTCTCTGACTAATCCGAATTTCTTTGTGTATTCAATGTTTATTTTTCTCCTGTCTTTTTCTTTTATTGAATAAGCAAGACAAGGTATATTCCCGTGTATAACTGGCATTGCATAGACTTCAAACTCCTTGTTTGAAACTATTTTTTTCTTCTTGTCCTTGATTTCAGTTATCTTTACTTCAAATCTGGGCTTTGTTCCAATAGCATAAAAAAATGATTTTATTTTCTTCTCTCCGCCGGTAGGAGTGAATATCTCAATTGCAGAATTTCTTTTCATGCCGTTCAAACTCTCAATAAGTCCAGGAAGTCCGAGACAGTGGTCTCCGTGAAAATGAGTCAGAAAAATTTTTGTTATTTTGTAAGGAGAAATTCCAGCAATTCTAATCTGCCTCTGCGCAGATTCTCCGCAGTCAAAGAGCATATACTCAGAATCCTTCCTAATCATAATGCAGGGGTGCGCCCTCTCCTTTGTTGGATACATACAGGATGTTCCAAGAAAAGTTATTTCCATCATAGTTAATTAGAAAGAAAAACCCTTTTAAAATTATTTTCAATCTGTCTTTCAGCTGTTTTTATGTCAATTTTCTTTATTTTTGAGAGCTCAAGGTAATTCTCAACAACATCTAAAGGAGATTTTAAAATATACGGCGAGTCAGTTTCCAAAAATATTCTGTCCATATCAATATCTTCTGCTTTTGCAGGAACTCTTGAAAAAGAAAAATAACATTTGGTTTTTAAAGCACTGTCAAACTCCTCTTTAGTTCCAAAAAAAGAGTGCATTATAACCGGAACTTTAAAGTTCGAAATCATCTCAATAACCCTTCCTTTTGCTCTTCTAGAATGCACTATAACTGGTTTTTTTATTTCTTCAGCAAGTTCAAGCATTTTAAGAAAATTTCTTTTCATTTCTTCCTTGTCTTTTACTTTCAGGTAATCTAATCCAATCTCACCTACTGCAATAATCTTATCTCTATTCTCTTTAATCTGGTAAATCACTCTATCATCAAATTTAAGAGTCGGATGCATTCCAAGAGCAATAAAAACATTTCCCTGTTTTTTAAGTTCAAGAAGTTTTTTATTGGATTCAAAATCAAGTCCATTGAAAATTACAGAAATATTATTTTTATTAAAAGTTAAAAAAGAAGTTTTTTCAATTAGATGGCAGTGCACATCAAAAAACATATTTCTATTTCTCAATTTCAATTTCTATTGTTGATACTGTTATTGTTTTTTTTTCTCTTCCTTCAAATGACTCTGAACCAACTTTTATGTTTGAAATTTTTAAGTCTTTCAAAAATTTGTTTTTTGTTGCTTCTACAACATCAACTGCTTTGGAAATATTCTTTCCTCTTGCCTTGACTAAAATTTTTTTTGCTCCGCTGTTGTATTGCATGACAACGCTGGTAACATATACCATACAAGGTTTATCCCCGATAAAAACTGTTCCTTCATTTTTTTCTTGTTCCATTTTTGTAGTCCTCCTTTATTTATAGTTTAGGTGTTTTTATCAATTTTGTTATGTATCCTGCTATCTTATTTCTAAGTTTTTTTGAGTAAATATCAGACACTTCATCAAGTTTTTTCTTGTTATGATTAAACTCTAAAGAAAAACCATTTTCAAAATCCTTAATAAAAGTCCTTCCAAGCCTTTTTATTGCTTTTGTTCTAATTCTTCCCATTAGTAATTTTCCAAATATGCTAATTTTAAAAATGTTTTGTATTAGTTAAAAAAATTTATTATTATACTCAAATTTCCAAAAACGGATTTTTAAGCCTAAAACTCATTAATACTCTCTAAATCGAAATTTATGGTTTATAGTTTTTATAAAAGTTTGTTTATTGATATATAATAAACAATAACCCCAGTTATAAAAATAAAAAAAGTAATTACTGCAATAATAAAGAAAAGCTTAATCTCCTTGCTGTCTAATTTTCTCCATTTTTTAGGGTCCAAATCCCATTTGTTCTTGTTCATAAAAGAAACAGCAAGTGAAACTGCTCCAGACAGGTAAAGTATGTGATTATTAAGTATAACCCCTGCAATAAACCAGCCAAGCCCGACAGTAAAAAAAGCATAGTAATCTACTAATCTTTTGCTTTTTCTAAGAGTAACTGACTGAAGAAGCATAAATAAGATACCTGAAAGTATCACTACAGCAGACACTAACAAATCAATATTCATAGTATTTTAGAAGATTTTTCTTATATTTATACTTTTTTAAGTTAGAGTCAAAATCATAAAAGTATCCCTAATTCCTGTTCCAAAACCTAAGATAGCAACAGCAATTTTAAGCCAATTGCCAAGTTCTTTTTCTTTCACATCTTTGCTTATATAATATACTGCTGTACCGACAACTAAAATTTTCAGAATAAAAAACACAAAATATGTTCCTGAAATCTCGCCAAAAAACCTGGTTAAGACATGCTGTTCAGAGAGTCCGAAAAAATCAATACCAACAAAAGTGGCAGAAGCGTCAAATAAATGTCCAAGCATTGCATAAAAAGACAATTTTTCTAAGAGAAATTTTATCTTTAATTTGGATACTATAAAAATATAAACAAATGAAACAGCCAAAAAAACAAGAATTACAAGAAAAAAACCTATTATATTCCTAGA